>CAXMSR010000289.1:0-2348 GCA_964195725.1 uncultured Kiloniellaceae bacterium
ACCAGACGATAGCCGCTCTCGAAGTCGGCTTTTACCTTCCAGCTGGACTCGGCGGTCTCCACCAGTTCTCGGACCATGGTGACGATGGGCAAGTCTAGCACAGTCGCAAGCTGTGGACCCACCCACTCGGTGGCACCGTCGCTTGAGGCCATACCGCACAGCACCAGATCAGCACCGCCCACCCCCCGCACACCCGCCGCCAGCGTGGTGGCGGTGGCGTAGGCGTCGGCTCCGGCAAAGGCCCGGTCGCTCAAAAGCACCCCCATGCTTACAACGGTAACCGTTGCGCCGCGTTCCGCTTTCAACTCCAGGGCGAACTGCAGGGCGTTACGGTCGATGGGGTTCATCACCGTGGTGGCGTTGCCGCGATCCACCGTCTTGGTGACGGGGTCGATCTTCACGCCCTGCTCGGACTTGGGGTCGGGCACCGCTTTTACGCAAACGACTATCTGCTGCATCTATACCTATCCGTTTTTTTTGTCGCAAGCGACTGTTATGTCGCTTAGGACATCGCCCAGCGGCCTACGATTACCTTCATGATGTCCGAGGTGCCAGCCGATGGGCCGAGCACCGCCGCGTCGCGGTAGTAGCGCGTTACTGCGTACTCGGTCATGCAGCCGTAGCCGCCGTGGATGTCGACGGAAACCTTGGCTGCCTTGATCGCCGCCTCGGTGGAGAAGTATTTTGCTGCTGCAAACTCGTTGCTAGACGGTACACCCTTGTCGTGCATCGAAGCGGCGCGGTAACCAAGGAGTCGCGAAGCCTCCAGGTCGATCTTCATCTCGGCGATCTTCATCTGGATGGCGGGGAGTCTGCTGATCGGCTTTCCGTAGAGGATGCGCTCGTTGGCGAACTTGATCGAAGCCTCCAGACAAGCTGTTAAGAGACCCAGCGCGCAGCCGACCATGCCGCCGCGCCCCGTCTCGCCGATGGCACCCATGGCGGCGCGCATGCCCTTGCCCTCGACGCCCAAAAGGTTCTCGGCGGGGATGCGAAGATTGTCAAAAGCCAGCTCGCCGGTGTTGCAGCCCATCATGCCAACCTTGTGTTCTACATGCGTGGCCTTGAACCCCTCCATCTCCTTTTCGACGATGAACGCGCAGAACGCCTTCGGGTCGTCTTCGCTCTTGGCGAGGACAACCAGGGTATCGGCAACGTGGGCGTTGGTGATGAAGCATTTTCTGCCGTTGACGATAAAATCGTCGCCATCTTTTTTGTAGGAGGTGCGGATACCGCTGGGATCGGAGCCGCCGGTGGCCTCGGTGACGGCGGTGGTACCGAGCCGCTTGCCGCTTGCCAGGTCGGGCAGATATTTCTTCTTCTGCTCGTCGGTGCCGAACTTAATGATCGGCTCGATGCCCAGGTGAAATACCTGAAGCATCATCGCGGTGGCCACCGACACCCGCGAGATCTCTTCAAGGGCGATGAGACGAGCGGTGTAGCCCAGCTCAAGGCCGCCGAACTCTTCGGGGACGGTGATCGCCAGCATCTCGGCTTCGGCCAGCCCCTTTACCACCGTTTCCGATACTTCGCCGGTGGCCTCCATCTGGGCGATCTCAGGAGCCACAACTGATTCGGCGAAATCCCTCGCCGCTTTACGGAACATATCCTGCTCTTCGGTAAAGGTAAAATCGATCATCGGTAAAAGGCCTCCTGAGTTAAATTCATATTTGGCATCGGCTGCATAAAACTCACAGTGGTTTTAGCGGCTAATGCTCGAAAGATGTTCTAAAAGCGAGTCGATCGCCAGCCCAAGGTTTTCCTTCGATTTGTCCGAGGTGTAGATAACGCACGCACCAAGGAGGCCGGAAAAAATCATGGTGACAACCCGCTCAACCTCCACGCCGGGCTTTAGTCCGCCGTCACGCTGCTCTTTTTCCAGCAACCTCGTCAGCAATCCCTTGAACCGGATGAAGCCCTCGTTGACTTCTGCCGCCAACCTCGGCTCCTGGTGGCTCAACTCCACAACCAGGCTGACAAAGATGCAACCGCCCGGCAAGCTCTCCTCATCGGGCAGGTAGCGATCCCGGTAATTTTCCAAAATCCTCTTTATCTGGAGAAGCGGTCGGTCGTCGGGGGAGACCCCGTCAAGATTTCGTTCGCGCCAGATCTTGCGGGCGGTGCTGAGGGCCTCCAGCAGGAGTTCCTCTTTGCTCTTGAAGTGGTTGTACAATCCGCCCTTAGAGCTTCCGGCCCGCGCCATTACGTCGGAGATCGACGTACTCATGTACCCCTTGGTGGAGAAGAGCACGAGGGCTTCCTTGACGAGGCGTTCTTTTAGCGTCATCCGATGGAACCTCCAAGCAAGACAGACCGGTCGGTTTCCTTTATGCTCTTTACAGCACACC
>CAXMSR010000290.1:0-236 GCA_964195725.1 uncultured Kiloniellaceae bacterium
GGATGCGCTCAAGACATTCGCGCTTTTTCTCCTCGTCGCCCTCGGCAGAGAGCAGGTACTCGGCCATGAAGCTGATCGAGGTCATGGGGTTTTTCAGCTCGTGCAAAACACCCGCCGCCATCTCGCCCACGCTGGCCAGCTTGTGGCTCTGACACGCCCCCTGCTGGCTCTTCTTGAGATTTTTTATAGACTCTTCCAGCCGCGAGACGAGCTTCTGGTTGTGCTCGCGCAGGTAC
>CAXMSR010000290.1:246-2242 GCA_964195725.1 uncultured Kiloniellaceae bacterium
CATCTGCAAAGGTATTGATATCTATGGGTTTTGGTATGTAGCCGTCACACCCGGCAGCCAACGAACGGCTGCGGTCGCCCTGAAGGGTGTTGACCGTTACGGCGAGGATGGGGATATTTTCAAAACCTGGAATGGCGCGCAGCCTGGTGGTGGTCTCGTAGCCGTCGATCTCGGGAAGGTTGATGTCCATCAGGATAAGGTCTAACGACGCCTTCTCCTCGATCGCCTTTCTCACCCCTTCCAGCCCGTCGCGGGCGTGGTAGACGTCAAACCCTTCGGGGGTGAGGATGCGCTCCACCAAAGTGAAGTTGGTGGTGTTGTCTTCTACGTAGAGAACCGCCTTGCGCGCCATGAATCAGCCTACCTCCGTACCAACAGGGGCTTTTTCTCGCCACCCCGCTGATCTGAGCCGTGAAAATTCCACGGTTTCATCAAAGCTATCAAGGAACGACATTATTGTAAAGGGTAAAAAGCGCCATGAGTGCGGGGAGTTTTAAGCGATATCTAAGAAATAGCTTAAGAAGTATGGCGGGGGCCGTGCGACCAACTCAGCCCTCCGAGTTGTTTTCCTTCAAAGTGGCGAGCGAGGTCCCCGCCATCAGCTCTTCAAAATGGCGCTTTAGCGCCTCGCGATCGCTCCGGTAGTCTACGAGGGCTTTTCCAAGGGCATGGAAACACTCTTCATTACTACGGAAACCGTCCAGAAGCGCCTCGATGTCGGCCCCGTGGATGGCGCCCGGAGTATGGAGCGGCGCACCGAAGCGTTCCCGGTGAAGCGCATCCAGAAGATCGGCCAGCGCCTGCATCCGCTCTACCGTCAGGGTCCCGGCGTCCGCCTCGCGCTCCAGGAGGCGCTCAAGTTCTGTGGAGCTGCGGCCAAAGCGCCTGACAAAGCTCGTCTCCAGCGTGCGCATCACTTTTTGCATCTCGGCTTCGCTGTCACACCCGGCAAGCGCTTTTAACATCATATCTTCAAGCCCGAAGAGAGGTTCGCCAAAGCGCCGTTCGTGGATCGACTCCAAGAGCATCGCCGTCTCTTTTATGGCACCGGAGGAGACGTCGGCAAAATCAAGCAGACTGTAGATACCCGAGCGCAGGTCGAAATAGGGTCGGCCAAAACGCCTGAGAAAGCTGTTCTCAAGACGGGCCAACGCTTCGCGAGCGCCGTCTTCGTCAAGCTCGCCCGCCTCGATGCGTCTGCAAAGCTCGTCCAGGCCTGCGGTGCCGGTGCCCCGGCCCCTCTCCGGGAAGGCGGGAGCGCCGCTGTTTTGCACTGCACCCGATTTATTCAGGGGGATCACCTCGGCCCCGCGCTGCGCGGCTGCCCTGGGCGATGCCTTGGGGTCTTCGCTCACCGTACGGGCGAGAGCTTCGCCATAACCGACCCCGGCACCGGGGGCAGCCCTGCCTGCACCGTCGCCGTGGGCCCCGTAGCGAGCGCCGACACCCGAATCCAACGCTTGGGCGATATCGGCAAAGCAGATGCTGGCAGCTGAATCGGGGTAGAGCACGGTGACCGGTGTCTGTTTGATAACCGACGAGGCCAGCGCGTAATCGCGCAGCACATAGCCCAGATAGCTCATCTCGCGGCCCAGAAATTTTTTGGAGGCGTTATTTATCGAACCAAAGAGCCTCTTCGCTTCATCCTCGCTGGCCGCCATATTGACCAGTATCAGAAACTCGCGGTCAAACCCTTGGCGGTGCAACACCTTTATCAGGGCATAGGCGTCGGTTAGCGAGGTGGGTTCGGGAGAGACTACGATCACTGCGGCCTGAGCGGATTTAACAAACCACAGCACCTCGCTGCCGATACCCGCTGCCGTATCTATCAGTAGGTAGTCGTGGGTTTCGCTCAACTGGTCAAGGGCCCCCGCCAGAAGCTCCATCCGCTGCGCGGACAGTTCGGTGAGGTTCTCGATGCCCGAGCCCGAAGGGACTATATGGACGCCTGCCGGGCCTTCCATGACGATCTCTTCAAGGGTGCAGCTTTCGTCCA
>CAXMSR010000291.1:0-1850 GCA_964195725.1 uncultured Kiloniellaceae bacterium
AGAGCCTGAAGGACATAGAAGAGATACGCTCGGTGAGCGCCGAGGGTGCCTTTATGATAATGATCGAGTTCGACGCCGACGTCGAGATTGACGATGCGATCCCGAAGGTGCGCGACAAGGTGGACCTGGCCAAGGGCGACTTGCCGGGCGATCTGGAATCGGACCCCACGATCCTTGAAATAAACCTCTCGGAGTTTCCCGTACTCATGGTCGCAGTCTCAGGCCCAGTGGGTGAGCGGGTGCTAAAGGAAGTAGCCGAGCGGCTTGAGGACCGGCTTGAAGAGATTCCCGGTGTCCTCGAGGTAGACCTGACCGGTACGCGTGAGCGTGAGATACGCGTCGAGTTCGATCCCGACCGGATGGCCGCCTACAACTTGAGCTTCAGCGAGATTCTCACGCTGATCCAGCGCGAGAACGTCAACATCCCCGGGGGCTCCATTGATCTGGGGCGTGGAAAGTATCTTCTGCGCGTGCCGGGCGAGTTCACCGATCCCTCCGCCATCGACAACCTGGTGCTGGTCACCCGCGATGGTAGGCCAATCTATTTGAAAGACGTCGCCACCGTACGCGACACCTTCGAGGATCGGCAGAGCCGCGCGCGCCTTAACGGCCGTGAGAGTGTCACACTGGCGGTAAAAAAGCGCACTGGCGAGAACATCATCATGGTCTCCGATCAGGTCTTCGCATTACTTGAGGTGGCGCGCCCGCTCTTGCCAGAGGGAGTGGAACGCTCAGTCACCTTAAACGAGTCCAAGGACATCCGCCGCATGGTGAATGAGCTGGAGAACAACATACTCACCGGATTGATTCTAGTGGTGGTCGTGCTCTTTCTCTTTCTAGGCACCCGCAACGCGCTATTTGTCGCTTGGGCGATTCCGATGTCGATGCTCATCTCCTTTAGCGTCCTCCAGGCGCTGGGCGTTACTCTAAACATGGTGGTGCTCTTCAGCCTCATCCTCGCGCTGGGGATGCTGGTGGACAACGCCATCGTGATCGTCGAGTCCACCTACCGGCACGTCGAAGAGGGGCAAACCCCCATTGCGGCGGCCAAGGCAGCGGCGGCGGAGGTGGGCTGGCCCGTAATAAGCTCCACACTGACCACCCTGTGCGCTTTTGGCCCGATGATGTTCTGGCCCGGCATTATGGGGGAGTTCATGATGTACCTGCCGCTCACCCTCATCGTCGTCTTAAGCGCGTCGCTCTTTGTAGCTCTGGTGATAAACCCCGTAATCACCGCCACCTTCATGAAGGTGTCCACGAAGAAAAGTGAGGGCAAAGAGCCCTTCTTATTGCGTGGTTATCGCAAACTTTTGCACTTGGCGCTTGGTCACCGCGCCGCAGTGCTGGGGCTATCATTGGTTGCAATGGTTGGACTAATAGCCCTCTACGGTAAATTCGGAAACGGTGTGGAGTACTTTCCCGAGACGGAGCCCAACCGCGCTGCCGTCGAGATTGAAGCACCCCAGGGGACCAACCTGGAGGCCACCGACGCCCTGGTTCGCGCTGTGGAGGAGGTGGTCAATGGCGAGCCCGACGTAAAATACGCTATCGCCCGGGTGGGCATCTCCGCAGAGGGGGGCAGCGGTGTGGAGGCACGCCGCGCCAAGGTCTCCATAGAGTTCGTCGAGAGCGATGAGCGCGCCGAGCCTTCTTCGGTAGTGGTCAACCGCATCCGCGATAATCTCTCCGGCCTCGCCGGGGCCACCATCAACGTGGATAAGGAGAAAATGGGGCCGCCAACCGGAGCCCCAGTGGAGGTGGAGATTCGCGGCGAAGAGGTCGCAGTGGTGGGAGAATTGGTGGAGCGCGTGCGCGAGCTGATAAGGGATGTGCCCGGTCTGGTGGACCTT
>CAXMSR010000291.1:1860-2218 GCA_964195725.1 uncultured Kiloniellaceae bacterium
GTGATAGTGGACCGCGAGAAGGCGACCCTCTTGGGGCTCTCTACCGCCGAGATCTCCAATACGGTCAAGGCGGCCATCTCCGGGTACAAGGTTGGAACATATCGCGAGGGTGAGGATGACTACGACATAGTCGCCCGCCTCCCCAAGGAGGAGCGACAAGACTTCTCCGATATCGAAGCGCTCCTCATTCCTACACAGGCTGGTGCACCGGTGCCGCTCTCCTCGGTGGCTAGCCTTGAGCTTACTACCGGTTTTGGCTCGATCCGCCACCTGGACCAGAAACGGCTGGCGAGGGTCAGCGCCAACACCGAGGGGCGAAACGCCAACGAGGTGCTGGCCGAGGTTGAGGAGCGCCTCG
>CAXMSR010000292.1:0-2208 GCA_964195725.1 uncultured Kiloniellaceae bacterium
CTTCCTCCATCAACTGTTTACCGAGAAGTCGATCTATGACGTTCATTTTTTTCCCATCAATCTGGAGCGGCTATCGGTCGCGCGGCCTACCTTCACCGAACTGCCCGAAAACACTTAAGTAGCAATAATTATAAAGACTTGCGCAATATAAACGGCGCGCACCACAGCACGCAGGCGCGGACCAATAGTCCAGCGCACTAGTAGATACTTCCCTTAAACGCCCCTTGTTACACCAAAAAAGGCAGCTTTTGCATTATCTTCCGGTGCCCATATCGACTGCCGCGCCGACGCACACTAAAGCCCCGACGCGCTCCGGGCAGTGTACGCGCTCGATCAGTAGCGGTAATATTCGGGCTTGTAGGGGCCCTTGATCGGCACGTTCAGGTACTCGGCCTGCTCGGGGGTCAGCTGCGTCAACTTAACGCCCAAAGCATCCAGATGCAGCCGTGCCACCTTCTCGTCCAGCTCTTTGGGCAGCACGTACACCTTGTCCTCGTATTTGTCGCCGTACACATAAAGCTCAATCTGCGCAAGCACCTGATTGGTAAAGGAGTTGGACATGACAAAGCTCGAATGCCCGGTGGCGTTGCCGAGGTTCAAAAGGCGTCCGCGGCTAAGCAGGATGATGCGCTTGCCGTCGGGCCAGATGATATGATCGACCTGGGGCTTGATCTCGACCTTCTGCACGTCGCTCATGTTGGCCAGGCCGGCCATGTCGATCTCATTGTCGAAGTGGCCGATGTTGCCGACGATGGCGTTGTGCTTCATCCTCGCCATGTCGTCTGCGGTGATGATGTCGCAGTTGCCGGTGGTGGTGACGAAGATGTCGCCCACCGCGCACGCCTCGTCCATAGTGACCACCTCGAACCCCTCCATCGCCGCCTGGAGCGCGCAGATCGGGTCGACCTCGGTGACCATGACCCTGGCGCCCATATTGCGAAGCGACTGGGCGCACCCCTTGCCCACGTCGCCATAGCCCGCGATGACGCCGACCTTGCCCGCGATCATCACGTCGGTGGCACGTTTTATGCCGGCAAGGAGCGACTCGCGGCACCCGTAGAGGTTGTCGAATTTCGATTTTGTGACCGAGTCGTTCACGTTGATGGCGGGACACTTGAGCGTCTTGTCGCCCGCCATCTGGTAGAGGCGGTGAACCCCGGTGGTGGTCTCTTCGGTAACGCCTTTAACGTCTGCCATAAGCTGCGGGTAGCGCTCGTGCATTATGACGGTGAGGTCCCCGCCGTCGTCGAGAATCATGTTGGGAACCCAGCCGTCGGGGCCCTCGATGGTGCGTTCGACACACCACTCGTACTCCTCTTCCGTTTCGCCCTTCCAGGCAAAAACCGGCGTGCCCGTTGCGGCGATGGCGGCGGCGGCGTGGTCTTGGGTAGAGAAGATATTGCACGACGACCAGCGCACTTCGGCCCCTAGCGCCTGGAGCGTCTCGATGAGAACTGCCGTCTGGATGGTCATGTGTATGCAGCCCGCTATGCGCGCGCCCTTCAGGGGCTGCGTGGGGCCGAACTCGCCGCGTAGCTGCATGAGGCCGGGCATCTCGACCTCGGCGATCCCTATTTCTTTTCTCCCCCACTGCGCCAACGCTATATCTGCAACCTTGTAATCGCCTGCTGCGCAGGCATCATCTTCGCATCCCATCGTGGCTTGCTCCTCTGAAAGTCATCGGTAAATTTAGTGCAAAGCATAATCTTTGAATATTACCACAAACACCCCCCTTTTTTGCACACCCTATTTGCAGGATTTTTTTAGAAAAATCGCCTTCCACTCCTGCAAATAGGGGGTAGACTTACTAGTAGAAGAAGGCCAAACCGCCTGCTTCGCTGGTGGTCGCATACGAGGCGAGAGCCAACACCAAAAGAGTAGAGGGTCCCTGAGCTACAAAAGGGAACAACACTCAAAAAGAGACTCCACTCGATACGGCCACCCCGAAGTGGGTATTATTCTTGGGAAATATGCCGAAAAGAAAACCCGCGTCAGCTTGATGCGGGTTTTCTTGCGTCAGCGCACCGGCGTGTCCCCACCCCTGCCCCAGAACTGTCCGCCGCTATGGCTGCTACGTCCTAGCCGGTGGGCACGATGGGATCGCAAGCATCGCACTCGACGCCATCGGTGATCTCCAGGAGGCGATCCACGGTAAGCGGGGCCAAGGAATTGGAGTTGCCTCCGGCGGCGTGAACCACCGGGAAACGC
>CAXMSR010000293.1:0-2206 GCA_964195725.1 uncultured Kiloniellaceae bacterium
ATAGCGGCCACCTTCTGGCTGGGCCACGCAGTCAACTTCCCCAAAGTTACCCCCTAAGGCAAAAGGTACCCGCTCGCTGCCCGCTTGCCGCCCCAACCCCGTTGAATCCTCCTCAGAAGGGGCTATGCTCTTTACGAGGAGAAACGCGATGTGGAGAGAGAACACCGCCGCCGGGGTACGTGACCTGTGCGCCCTAGTTTGCCTTATCGCCCTTGTGGCGGCTGGAGCCAGCGCCGCCAGCGCCCGCATGCCAAAGCCCGGCGACGCGGCCCCCTACTTCTCGGCCAAGACCCTCGAAGGCGAGACCTTCTCGCTCCCCTCATACCGTGGGCGGGTGGTCATCCTCTCCTTCTGGACTACCTGGTGTTACAAATGCCGCGCCGAGATGAGATTTCTGCAAAAGCTCTCCGAAGACCTCCCCGACTCGGTGGTTATAATCGGCGTCAGCGAAGAGACCGAATTTTTCGGCACCAACGACGTAATCTACATCCAGGAGCTGATGCGCAAGTGGGGCGTTAAATTTCCTACCATACTGGACGAGGGCAAACGGATTTGGGCCGCCTACGGGCTGCGCACCCTGCCCACCAGCATAATCATCGACCACAACGGCAACATACAGCTGGTCGAGACCTATTTCCACAGCGAGAGCGAAGAGAACATAAGACATCTGGCGAGACTTCTGGGGAGCCTGCAAGGGCAAACTGGCGGGCAGTAGATGGTGCGTTATGGGAGGATGGGGACGGGAGGAATGGAGAGCAAAACATCGGCAGTTGCGAGTGCTTTTAGAATTATCTCCGGGGCCTTGCGCTTACCGGAAGAGCGAGTGAATTCAGGAAATTCAGAATAACCGGGAAACTATAGAAGCTAGGGGAACACCCTCCCCTGCCAGCTTTTGCCTCCTTCAATTTCACGCTGCCGCTCCAAAAGCTCCATGACGGCCTTAATCCCCTTCTCTCCAAGGTCCAGCGAATAGTCGTTCACATAGAGCTCGATGTGACTGCCGATAACCTCGTCATCCAGCTCCTGGGCGTGGGAGCGCACGTAGTCCATCACCTCGTCGGGGTTTGCACGCGCATATTGCAGGCTCTGGCGCAAAAGCGCCTCCACCTCTTTCGGGTCAACGCCCGCCACATCGCGCTTAAGCAGGATGCACCCCAGGGGAATGGGTGCGCCGGTGGTCTCTTCCCACCAGCGCCCCAGGTCTTCCACCTCCACCAGCCCCTGGTCGCGGTAGGTAAAGCGTCCCTCGTGGATGATGACGCCGGAGGGGTACTGGCCCGACGACACGCGCTCCATCACCTCGCTAAATATCATCGGCACGCCTTTGATCTCGCGGCCAAGGCGCAGCTTCAACAGCAGATATGCGGTGGTGTTCTCGCCCGGATGGGCGATGGGAAGAGCGGCCAGCTCTTCGGGGGATCGAGCCCCGCCCGCAGCCCCGCTTACAACCCACAACGGCCCGCAGCCGTTTCCCAGGGCGCCGCCCGAGCGAAGGCACCAGTAGGCGGGAAGTAGCCTTGAGAGCGCGCCGTAGCTGGCCTTTGTCAGCTCCAGATCACCATTTAAAGCGCGACGGTTAAGCACCTCGACGTCGGCCAACACCGGCTCGAACCGATAATCCCCGGTGTCGATCAACCCTTCAATCAGCGCAAAGAACTGGAAGGTATCGTTGGGGCACGGTGAAAAGCCGAAGCGCAGCGTCTTCACAGCTGTCATAGCACCCTCTTCTCCCCGGCCAGCTCGGCTAGAAAAACGCGCACAGCCTCTCCCGAAGCCGCTATCGCCTCCTCCAGCTTCCAGCTCGCGCGGTCACGCGGCCCGGCGATGTTCGAGATGCCGCGCACCTCTACCATAGCGACGCCTAGCTCCAGCGCCACCCGCGCCAACGCCGCCCCCTCCATGTTCTCGCACAGCGCGCCGTAGCCGTCTCCCAGCCGCTGCGCGCGAGCGCCGGTGGCGGTCACCGTCGCAGAGGTGACAAAGGGGCCATGTTTCGCATCGGTGACGGACGAGGCGGCTTTCTCAAGTTTTTCGGAGAGGATCGCGTCAAGCGGGTAGCGGCCGAAGGGGAGCTCGTTGTTGTAGTGAAGCGGTACGGGGAGGGGGCAGATGCATTCGGTGCTCAAAACGGATTCAATCCCGGTGTCGGCGTCGATCTCCTCGGTGGCCACCGCCAGCTGCCCGACACCGAGCCCGCTACCGGGAT
>CAXMSR010000294.1:0-2192 GCA_964195725.1 uncultured Kiloniellaceae bacterium
AGGCTGGCGAGGTAGGTGCGCAGCTCGGCCGCGTCCACCGTGCGCCAGAACTTCGCGCCGCTGCCCTTGCGCCCCGCCGCCCTTGCCCAAACGACAAAACCGCCCACGTCGCGGCAGTAGCTGCGCAGCGTGTGCGGCGAGACATTGCGTTCATACTCCAGATAGGCGGCAAACTTTCCCACCCACTTATCGACGACCTCAACCTCGGAGTCCATATCTGGGCACACCTCCGCTGCCGGGAATACTGCGAAAACGTACAGTATACTGGTTTTAGACGAAGGGGTAAACCCTTGCGGGAGGGGGGAGTTTCAGGCGTTTCAGGGGAAAGGGAAGGGGACGGCAGAGCGTCTTTTGCGGGTGTCAGCCTAATTGTGGTTGTGCAACCCGGCCGCATTTTGCCAATATCTAGTAATACAATGGCTATCAGCGCAATATCAAACACGAGTATCTGTCAGCGCAATATCTGTCCCGGTATCTATCAGGCAGCACAAACGCCCTGCCGCTTAAGGCGGTTGCCTTTTACAGGAGTTTGACGACGATGACCTGCTCTTCGCCCCTCGGCGACAACACCCTGACGCCCTCGGCCCTGCTGGACCGTCTGGCGATAGCGCGCCGCAGCGACGCCGGGCTAAGCGAGCTGGCGACAAGAACGGGGACAAGGTTCGTCCCCGTGTGGCGCGGGCTAAACCTCTTTGAAAACACCGATGATTTCCAGCCGGTCTATCTTTCGCACGGCGAGGCGAAAACCCTACTGGACAGCGGCGGCGTCTGCGTCTTTCTCGGCGAACATGACGCGACCGCCTACTTCTCAATCGAGCTTCCCGACGAAGAGGACGCCACAGCTGTAACCGTGACCGAGCTTGTCGCAAGCGGAGCGCAGTTTCGCGACCTTAGACGCGCGATGTCGATTCTTAACGGGCTCGACGCCGAAGTGCTGGCCCACGCCAAGGCCCTCTTTCACTGGCACGCGAGCCATCGCTACTGCGGCAGCTGCGGCGCGCCCACCATAACAAAAGAGGGCGGGCACCTGCTGGTGTGCTCAAACCCCCACTGCGAAAAAGAGCACTTCCCCCGCACCGATCCCGCCATAATCACCGTCGTCACCAACGGGGACAGATGCCTGCTTGGCCGCCACGCCTCCTGGCCCGAAGGCAACTACTCCACCCTCGCAGGCTTTGTCGAGCCGGGAGAAACGCTAGAGAGCGCCGTAGCCAGAGAAGTCTTCGAAGAGACCGGCATACGCATCAAAAACACCACCTACCGCGCCTCCCAACCCTGGCCCTTCCCCTGCTCCATCATGCTGGGATTTGCCAGCCAGGCAAAAGACGGCAAAGAAGGCGAAGAGATAACCGTAGACCGACACGAACTATCCGAAGCCCACTGGTTCACCCGCGACCAGATCAAAACCGGCCTAGCCGACAAAACCCTGGGACTGCCCCCCAAACCCTCCATAGCCTACCGCCTAATAGAAGAATGGTACGACAGCGCAGGGCAGGGGACACTGGCCGAAATCTTCCGATCAAACTGGACAGTACGGTAGGATTTTACAGCAAAGTTTCATACCTCAAAACCAAAGGCGGGTTCGCCCCTAGCCTGCCTATGCCGCCCTCGGTACAAGGCGTCATTTCGCCTCGTAGGTGAATTTTTGCCCCCCGACGCTTGCCTCGTACATCAGGCCACCCTTTGCGACGGTGAACACCGCCAGGCCCTTGTTATATTTGCCCACCGTATTGGCGTCATTCTTGCCACCACTGGTGCCGGTAGAGCTTCCGGTTGTAGAAGCGGTAGCTGAAGCGCCTGCGGTTATCGCGACAGCGGTGGCTTGAGCGCCGAATTCAAAATTTCCGCTGGTGAATTCCTTGTAGGCACGTTGATCTTTGAAGAAAATGACCTGGCTATCCGCCTGACCGCCAAGTTGAAATCCAATGGTCAGCTGAGACATCGAGGTATCGCCGACATATTTGCCTTTCGCGTAGACTTTGCCTTTACCATGCGCACCACCGATGCCAATACCACCTTTGCCTATGGTCGGAAAGATTGCATAACCGTAACTTTTATCAAAGAAGCCACCGCTTTGCCCGGCATTGGCGAAGACCTTGACGGTGTCTTCGTACTCACCAGCCCAACTGCTGCCAAATGGCAGTGCGAACAGTAGCAAAACAAGCCAGGTTCTAATCGTAACAATCATGTTT
>CAXMSR010000295.1:0-2184 GCA_964195725.1 uncultured Kiloniellaceae bacterium
GATTGCAGCTTTTCGAGGATATTCTCCTCCTCGAAGAGCTCGAGGCTGGCGACCCCGGCGGCGCAGGCCAGCGGGTTACCGGTGTAGGAGTGACCGTGATAGAAGGTGCGGTGCTGCTCGTAGTCGCCCCGGAAGGCGTCGTAGACCGCTTCGGTGGTGATGGTGGCGGCCAGCGGCAGGTAGCCCGCCGAGATCCCCTTGGCGAGACAGATAAAATCAGGCTCGACCCCTTCATGCTCCACGGCAAACATCTTGCCGGTGCGCCCAAAGCCGGTGGCTACCTCGTCGCAGACGAGCAGTACGCCATATTCCTTTGCCAGCGTTTCGACCTTTTTGAGATAGCCGGGCGGCGAGGTGATTATCCCCGCTGCGCCCTGCACCAGGGGTTCGATCACCACGGCGCAGAGCTCACTGCCATATGTTTTGAAGAGCTCTTCCAGCTTGGCGACGCAGGCATCTTCGCAGCTTTGTGGCTCTTCGCCCAGCGGGCAGCGGTAGCAGTGGGGGTAGGGCGCGTGGTAGGAATCGAAGAGGAGCGGCTTGTAGATCGAGTGAAAGAGGTCGATCCCACCGAGGCTCACCGCGCCCACGGTGTCGCCGTGGTAAGCGTCGATAAACGAGAGAAAGCGCGTGCGTTTTTTGTCGCCCGCCCGGCCACGCTGCTGGAAGTGCTGGTAGGCCATCTTCAGCGCCACCTCCACTGCGGTAGAGCCCGAATCGGAGTAGAAAACGCGGGTGAGCTTACCGGGTGCCAACGTCGCCAGCCGTTCGGCCAGCTCGATGGAGGGTGGGCTAGCCAGCCCCAGAAGCGTCGAGTGGGCGATCTTGTCGAGCTGGTCGCGTATCGCTTGATCCACCTTGGGGTTGCGGTGGCCGTGGACGTTGACCCAGAGCGCCGAGATACCGTCGAGGTAGCGGTTGCCGTCGGTGTCTGTTATCCAGTTGCCCTCGCCGCTCTCTACTATTAAAGCATCTTCTGCTTCCCACTCCGACGCTTGAGTGAAGGGATGCCATATGTGGGCGCGGTCGCTGGCCTGGAGGCGCTTGCTCTCTTCGGTGCGTTGATTGATTGCTGGTGCACTCGGTGTGGTGTTCATCGTTGTTCCTCTTTCGAGACTTCATAAGATAACAGTTCTTTAAAAGCCGCCAGGAGCCGGTCGATCTCCCCGGTGGTGTGGTCGCTGGTGACGGTGATGCGAAGCCTTGAGGTGCCCTCGGCCACCGTGGGCGGCCTGATTGGGTGTACCCAAAACCCCCGCTCGCGCAGAGCCGCAGCCCATGCGAGGGTGCGGGTGTTGGAGCCGAGGATGACGGGTACGATAGGGGTAGGGGCGTTTTGCGCGCCGGTTGAGGGTACCTCGAAGCCAAGCGCGGCCAGCCCTTCGCGAAGCTGACGAGAGCGGTCTTCAAGACGCTCAACCCGCTGCGGCTCGCGCTCGATTATGTCGAGGGCGGCGAAGATGGCGCCGACGCTTGGCGGCGGCGGTGCGGTGGTGTAGATGAGGGTGCGCGCGCGGTTTATCAGGAGCGCGACGATCTCTTTGGAGGAGGCGGCAAACGCCCCGAAGCCGCCAAGGGCCTTGCCGAAGGTGCCCATGTGGACGTGGACGCGACCATCGAGGCCAAAGTGGTGGGCGGTGCCGCGTCCCTCTCCGATTACTCCGGTGGCGTGGGCTTCGTCCACAACGACAATGGCGTCGTAGCGTTCTGCCAGCTCGACTATTTCGTCGAGCTTCGCGATGTCGCCGTCCATGCTGAAGACGCCGTCGGTGACGATGAGCTTTCGGGGCTCGTCTGTGTCTGCCGCCAGCTTTTGCTCCAGATCATCCATGTCCGAGTGGCGAAAGACCACGGTGCGCGCCCCCGCAAGGCGGCAGCCGTCCACGATAGAGGCGTGGTTTAGCTCGTCGCTGTAGACCACCCCCTTTGAAGCCAGCGCCTGCAGGATGCCGATGTTGGCCTGATACCCGGTGGAAAAGAGCACTGCGGCCTCGGCCCCCTTAAGCTTCGCCGACCGTCCTTCGAGCTGCGCATGGATAGCCAGGGTGCCGGTGATAAGTCTGCTCGCCCCCGCTCCTGCGCCCCATTTCAGCGCGGTATCTGCCGCCGCACGGCGCACTTCGGGGTGCGAGGCGAGGCCCAGATAGTCGTTGGAGGAGAAGTTCAAAAGCTCGCGCTTACCGG
>CAXMSR010000296.1:0-2179 GCA_964195725.1 uncultured Kiloniellaceae bacterium
ATCGCCGGGGCCACGCGGTCTTCCCCCAGCGCTTCCAGAGTGCGCGGCGCACCCAGCATCGAGCCGACCGCCGAGGAGAATATGGCTCCCCAGATGCCGGGATAGATAAGTAGCGGCACCGCCGCCATCTTGAACCAGATCAGGTTGTCGGTGCGCAGCGTCGCCTCGTCGCTGCCAAGGGAGAGCGCAATGGGGATTATTATGTAGACGGCGAAGCCCAGCAGCACTGCAGAAAGCGCGCCTAGCGGTATGGAGCGTTCGGGAGTCTTCAGGTCGCCCGACAGGCTGATGCCCGCCATAAGGCCGGTGACCGCCGGAAAGAAGACGGCGAAGACCGCCCAAAAGGGTATGACAGGGGTGTTTTGCGGTATTGGCGCAGCTGCCAAAAGAGGAGCTTCGGAGCCCGCGATGCCCACGAGAAGCGAGCCCAGCGCCACCGCGATGGCGATCATAATGGGTATCTGGGCTTTCAGGGCGGCCTTGGCGCTGCGCCCCGAGATGAACGACACGGCCACCACAATCAGGGCCGCAGCAGGCTGTATCGGGATATCGGCCCACACCATCCTGAGGCTTTCGGCGAGGCCGAAAGCGTAGAGGGTCACCGAGAAGGTCTGCGCCAGGAAGAGCGGTATTCCCACCGCTCCGCCGATCTCAAGGCCCAGAGAGCGCGAAATGATAAAGTAGGCCCCGCCTGCTCCCACCTTCATGTTGGTGGCTATCGCCGAGACCGACAGCGCAGTCGAGATGGTAATGGCGTGGGCGACAGCCACGATGGCCAGCGCCCCGGCGAGGCCGACGTTGCCCACCACCCAGCCCGTTCGCATAAAGAGGATGACGCCGAGGATGGTGAGGATGGTAGGGGTAAAGACACCCAGGAATGTGCCCAGGCGCTCTGAGCCCGGCTGTCTGTCGTTTGATCCGAATATCATCTGATCAACACACCTTATGCCAGTCGTGCGAAGCGTGTTTCAGGCTGCTTACCCCCAAATAACGCTGCGTTTGCCATGTGAAGAGCCTTTTGCCGCTCCATCCTACTATTAAATAGTGGAATTACAAAACGCGCCTCTGCCCACAGCCGCTCCGCTGCGCCGTAGGTCGCTGTATATAACGAGAGAAGGGAGCCTTCCGGCTCCCTTCTCTCGTTGCAGTCGTTTCACTATTTGAAGCCTTAGTGGATCAGCTTCTTGTACTTGATCCGGTGCGGCTGGGTGGCGTCTTCGCCCAGGCGGCGCTTCTTGTCGGTTTCGTAGTCCTGGTAGTTCCCCTCGAACCAGACCGCTGACGAGTCGCCCTCAAAGGCGAGGATGTGTGTAGCGATGCGGTCGAGAAACCAGCGATCATGGGAGACGACCACGACGCACCCGGCGAAATCAAGGAGCGCCTGCTCCATCGAGCGCAGGGTGTCGATATCCAGATCGTTGGTGGGCTCATCGAGGAGGATCAGGTTCGCGCCCTTCTTAAGGAGTTTCGCCAGATGGACGCGGTTGCGCTCGCCGCCCGAGAGGTCGCACACGCGCTTTTGCTGGTCGGAGCCCTTGAAGTTGAACGCGCCGACGTAGGCACGCGACGAGAGCTGGCGCTTGCCGACCTCTATGGTGTCTACCCCGCCCGAGATCTCTTCCCAGACCGAGCGCTCGGCGTCAAGGTCGTCGCGGGACTGATCGACGTAGGCCACCTTCACTGTCGTGCCGACCTTCAGCTCGCCGGTGTCAGGGGTGTCCATGCCCGAGAGCATCTTCAGAAGGGTGGTTTTACCGGCTCCGTTAGGGCCGATGATGCCCACGATGCCGCCGGGGGGCAGGCTGAAGGTCATCTCGTCGAAGATCAACCGCTCGCCAAACGCCTTAGAGAGGCCCTTGGCTTGGATAACCACGTCACCGAGCCTGGGGCCCGGCGGGATCGCGATAGTACCGGCCTCGGCTTTTTCGAAGCTGCCCTGCTGGAGCATGCTCTCGTAGTTGCTGATCCTCGCCTTGTTCTTGGCGTGCCGTGCTTTGGGGGTCATGCGTATCCACTCAAGCTCGCGCTCAAGGGTCTTTTGACGCGAGGAGGACTGCTTCTCCTCCTGGGCGAGGCGCTTTTCTTTCTGTTCGAGCCAAGAGGAGTAGTTGCCCTCCCACGGGATGCCGCGACCGCGATCGAGCTCAAGAATCCACCCGGCGACGTTGTCGAGAAAGTA
>CAXMSR010000297.1:0-2174 GCA_964195725.1 uncultured Kiloniellaceae bacterium
GTTGGCGCTGGAGGAGATGTTGTAGGGGGGAGGGAGGGGGGCTTCGCCTTTTTAGGGTGGGGCTTTGCCCCAAGTGAATCAGGATTAAATGAAGCCCACCTTTAATAGGTGGGCTTTTTCTGTTTGTCTTCGGTCAAAGTCTGAATCAACTTCCAAATCAAAGTCCAAATCAGAAGCGTTTCGCCACGCCACTTCATGGCTTTTGGCGACAAGGGGAGGATAACGCGATCCTCCCCTTTGGAAGTTATCAGGCTGTGCCTGAAACTACTTTGTGTCTGGTAACGCGGGAACAAGTCCCGCTGGGCCGCACCCCGAAAGTACCCACCCGTGCGCAAGCGTTCGTCTACGGTTCGCAAGGCGCGCAAACTCGGGCTACGCCCTCAGGCAGCGCGCGCCTTGGCGCGCTCGCCTTCGCTCACTCGGGCACTAACGGGGGAGGATGGGGCTGCGCCCCAGTGGGGAAACCAAGTCAAGAACGGGCTCGAAGCTAACGCTCCTCGAAGGAATTTAATCCTACGGCACAAATCAAAAAAAAGGCCTCCCCCCAAAGTGCAGGGGGAGGCCGCTAGGAACAGTGTGTGCGGGCAAGCTAGATCGCTTGTTCGCCGCGCTCTCTTGTGCGGATGCGGATGCAGTCTTCCAGATTGGTGACGAAGATCTTGCCTGCGCCTATCTGAGGGTTTTCGCCTCCGGCGCTCTCCAGGATGGTGTCGATGGTTGTCTCTACAAATTCCTGGTTTACGGCGATGTCGAGCCGCGCTTTGGGGATGAGGTTGGGGATTACTTTTTCGCCCCGGTAGTAGACTTCGGTTTTCTGGGCGCCGTGCCCCGACACGCGGGCGATGGTGATGCGCTCAATTCCGGCTGCTATCAGCGCTGTGCGCACCTGATCCAGGAGTTCTTCTCTTATAATTGCAGTGATTAATTTCATCTTTATATACCTTTCCCTAGCCTACGTTGAGGTTGCCGTAGCCGCGTTCGCCGTGGTAGCTGTGGTCGAGCCCGCTCATCTCTTCGTCGACGGTTGAGCGCAGGCCCAGGGTCTTGTCGACGATGAAGACGAGGACGGCGGTCATTACTCCGGCGTAGAGGGCGGCCACGCCCACGGCGGCGGCTTGCACCATCAGCTGATCCATCATGGTCCAGCTGCCGCCCCCGTTTTCAGCGACAACGGCGGCAGCGTCGGCCATCCACGAGTCGCGGATGAAAAATACCAGCACGAGCGCCCCTACGATGCCGCCGACGCCGTGGATGCCAAAAGCGTCCAGCGTGTCGTCGTAGCCGAACTTGTTCTTTAGCCCGATGGCGAAGTAGCAGACGACAGAGGCGATCGCCCCCAGCGCCATAGCACCGGCGGGCTGCACTACGCCTGCGGCGGGGGTGATGGCAACGAGCCCGGCGAGGATGCCCGAAGCGAAGCCGAGCCCGGTGGCTTTGCCCTGATGCCAGCCCTCTATAAGGAGCCACATCAGCGCGCCAGCAGCGGCAGAGACCTGGGTAGCGGTCAGCGCCTGTGCCGTGGCCAGGCCGCTGTCTACGCTTGAGCCTGCGTTAAAGCCGAACCAGCCCACCCACAAAAGCCCCGCGCCCGTCATCGTCATCACCAGATTGTTGGGCTGAAGCGCCGCCTTGGGAAAGCCCCTGCGCGCGCCCAGCATTAGCACCGCCACAAGCCCGCTGACGCCAGCCGAGATGTGGACCACCGTGCCGCCAGCAAAGTCAATCGCGCCCGCTGCGCCCATGTTGAAGAGAAAGCCGTCTTCCGCCCACACCCAGTGGCACAGGGGGTTGTAGACGACGATGCCCCAGAGCGCGATGAAGAGGCAGTAGCCCTTGAAGCGCACGCGCTCGGCAAAGGCTCCGGCGATGATGGCGGGGGCGATGATGGCGAACTTGCCCTGAAACATGGCGAAGACGTACTCGGGCACGCCCGCGTCCATTATCTTCTCATCGATGCCGCCGAGCATAAAGTAGTCGGGGTTCCAGCCGAACCAGCCGCCCAGAACATTTGAGCCAAAGCTCATGGCGTAGCCCACAGCCACCCACAGCACCGTCATTATGCCCATCGCCACGAAGCTGTGCATCATCGTGCCCATCACGTTCTTGGTGCGCACGAGCCCGCCATAGAACATCGCCAGCCCCGGAATCATCAAAAGCACCAGCGCTGTCGAGGT
>CAXMSR010000298.1:0-2172 GCA_964195725.1 uncultured Kiloniellaceae bacterium
GCTTTAACATCTGCTGCGCTTCGCCCAGGTGCTCTTCCAGTATCTGGCGCACACTTTTATCGGGATCGAGGCTGGGGCGCTGCGAGAGAAAGCCGACGGTCAGCCCTTTTTTGCGCGCGATGGTGCCCGAGTCCTCTGATTCTAGCCCCGCCAGGATGCGAAAGAGGGTAGATTTTCCGCAGCCGTTTCGCCCCACTATGCCCACACGGTCGTTCTCACCCAGGGCAAAACCCACTCCGTCCATCAGGCAGGTAGGCCCATAGCTCTTACACAGATCGCTGGCGTCAATTACGTTCATGGGTGCTCGTTCGTTTCAAGGGAAATGGGCAGCGGGTGGACGACTACGACAGAGGGCCGCAACAACACCATGGCTGCGCGGCCCCATCTACCTGCTTCAGCTAAAAAGGACTATCGCTCGGCGAGGGTGGCCCAAGCTTCCGCTGCCGACGATTAAAATGTGTTTGCCGGGCGCCCTTAGCCAGTCGTGTTGGCCAGGCTTTCGCGGGCTTCGTGGGAGGTAACCCACCACGCCATGCAGAAGACGACCAGCGCCGCCGACCCCACCATAAACGCAGGCTCGAAATCTGCAAGAAAAGCTATAAGTCCGATGGCAAGAGCGGCGCTGATGATGACCGAAACACCGACACCGGGAATCCCCAGATAACGGCCCAGGGCTCCTCTGATCACGCCGAAGAGAACCCCTACCAGCACCATCTGCCAAATCAGCGAGGAAAATCCTGTCAGATAGAAATAGATACGCCCGAAGGTAAGTGCGTCGCCTGAGAAAATCGCCTCGTCAGAGGTGTCGCCGGGATCGGTCACCGGCGCTATACCCACCAGATCGGCTGCGATGATGCTGGCCTCTACGCCTGCAACGTGGCTGGTTCTAAGGTCTACCAACACAACGAGCTTCCCGACTATCTTCTCGTGGCTGATCGCGAACGCCGTCTGACGCAGATGGCTCTGGCCGTCCACAGTCTCAATATCGCCCTGCACGTAGCTGCCCTCGGGCATCGAACGAATCCAGACGGGGGTACCAAAGAGCGCCGACTGCAGCCCCCTGACCACCATCGATTCATTTTCTTCGAGCCATTTGTTCGAGGTCTCCCGCGCTATGGCGTCGGATTCGGACTGCATGGCTATCCCCATGGATGATATGTCGACGACGGCAAAACCCGCCAAAACCACCAAAAGGGCGATCGCGAACACACCCAGCTGTTTCATTTTTGCCATGATGCTAAATCCTGTTCGTTCAGATTTTCGATTTCTCAGACCAACAATGCTAATGCAAAGCCCGGATTATGACAATAATTTACTTTTGACCGGCAAACTCCGGAGCGCAGCGGGTTGGGCCCTAGACAAATTGCGGAAAAACATAGAGCGCGGTCACATAGGCAAGATATCCCGCCAGAAGCAGCGCGCCCTCCCAGCGGGCGATGCCAAACCCCGAACGCACCAGCGGCAAGAGCCCCAGCGTGAAAATAAAGAGCACCGGGTACTGGAACTTGAAGAAGGTGGGCGGCACACCGATAGGGGTTATCACCGCAGCGATGCCGAGGATGCCCAAGAGGTTGAAGAGGTTTGATCCCAGCACCCCGCCAACACCGATGTCGTCCTCACCCTTCATCACCGCCACCATCGAGGTCGCAAGCTCTGGCAGGCTGGTGCCGATGGCGACTATGGTAAGGCCCACTATCACCTTGGGCACAGAAAAGAGCTCGGCCAGCCTCAAAGCGCCGTCAACCAGAAAGTTGCCGCCGCATAGCACCACAAGCAGCCCCGCCACCGCCAGCAGCGTGCTCTTCACCTTGTCGCCGTTGGTGAAGTTCTTCTCCAATGCCTCCTGGAGCTCGTCCGGGGCGTCGCGCTCTCCGGCCACGCTCCAGTAGAGAAAGCCTATAAAGCAGGCGAGCAGGATCATCCCGTCAAGCCGGGAGAGCACGCCGTCGATGCTTAAGAGCACCACCAGCGCCAGCGCCCCCACGCCCATGGGTGCTTCGCGCTTTAGCAGCGTAAACTCCACCTTCAGCGCGCGCACGCACGCTGTGGCTCCCAGGATGAGGGCGATGTTGGCGATGTTTGAGCCCACCACGTTGCCCAGCGCCATCCCCGAGCTGCCGCGAAGCGAGGCGGTGACGGTGACCACAAGTTCGGGCAGGCTCGTGCCGAAGG
>CAXMSR010000299.1:0-2156 GCA_964195725.1 uncultured Kiloniellaceae bacterium
GCTCTGATGAACGAGCTGGCGCTGATCTTCGGGCGCATGAGGATCTCAACCCGCGATGTTCTGGCCGCAGCCGGGACGAAGTGGAACTTTCTCCCCTTCACCCCCGGCCTGGTCGGCGGCCACTGCATCGGCGTCGACCCCTATTACCTGACCTACAAGGCCGAGATGATCGGCTACAACCCCCAGGTGATCCTCGCCGGACGGCGGATCAACGACGGCATGGGCAAACACGTCGCCGAGCAGACGGTCAAGCAGTTGATCGCCGCCGATAAACCGGTCAAGGGGGCGCGGGTTCTGGTGCTCGGCCTGACCTTCAAGGAAAATTGCCCCGATATCCGCAACACCAAGGTGGTGGACATAGTCGCCGAGCTGGGCGAATACGGCGTCGAGGTGCTGGTTCACGATCCGATGGCCGACCCCGCCGCCGCGCAGCACGAATACGGCCTCGATCTGGTTGAGCTCGACGGGCTCGCTCCGGTAGACGGGGTAGTATGGGCGGTGGCGCACCGCGCCTTTGACACAATCACCCCGAAAGAGCTCAAGCGGTTATGCGAAGGGGGCGACGCTGGTGGCGCTGGTGTCAACAATATCGGCCCCGGAGTGGTGATGGATGTGAAGGGTGTGCTTCGGGGCGGCGAGGTCGAAAGGCTGGGCTTGAAGTATTGGAGTTTATAGATAAAGTACGTGATCTTTTTGGAGAGTTGGCATGAGCACAGCCTTTGAGCAGATTCAGCAGACACTGACAGCGCACCCCAAGAGCTGGCTCGTTACCGGGGTCGCCGGGTTTATCGGATCGAACCTGCTGGAGCAGCTCCTTGGGCTGGGGCAGACGGTGGTCGGGCTCGACAATTTCTCCACCGGCAAACGCGAGAACCTGGACGAAGTTCACGAGCTGGTAAGCGCCGAGCAGTGGACCCGTTTCAACTTCATCGAAGGCGACATCCGCGAACTCGGCACCTGTCAAGAAGCTTGCAAAGGGGTTGACTTCGTTCTGCACGAGGCCGCTATCGGCTCTGTTCCGCGCTCGCTTGAAGACCCGCTCTTTACCCACGACAACAATGTGACCGGGCAGCTAAACATCCTCATCGCAGCCCGGGATCAGAAGGTCGCGCGCGTGGTCTACGCCGCCAGCAGCTCTACCTATGGCGACCACCCGGGGCTTCCCAAGGTTGAAGACGAGATAGGCAAGCCCCTGTCGCCCTACGCCGTCACCAAGTACGTGAACGAGCTCTACGCGGATGCCTTTACCAGCTGCTACGGGCTGGAGACGGTGGGGCTTCGCTACTTCAACGTCTTCGGCGCCCGGCAGGACCCGGAAGGTGCTTACGCCGCCGTCATCCCCAAATGGGTCGGGGCGCTGCTGCGCTCGGAGCCGGTATATATCAACGGCACCGGAGAGACCAGCCGCGATTTTTGCTACATAGATAACGTCGTACAGGTCAACATCCTGGCGGCCACGACCGACAACAGCGAGGCGGTAAATCAGGTCTACAACGTGGCGCTCAATGCGCGTACCGATCTGCTGGAGCTGTTTGAGCTTCTGCGCTCCGGGCTAGAAATTAACAGGCCGGGCTTAGAGGACGTAAAGCCGATTCACTGCGATTTTCGAGCCGGAGACGTCTTGCACTCCCAGGCCGATATCGCGAAGGCCGTGCGGCTTCTGGGCTATGCGCCGACCCACACCCTTGCCCAGGGGCTGACCGAAGCGTTAGGATGGTATGAGCGGAGCTTGGCCGGATAGGGACGACGCCTTGCCGCTGCGGCGATAAACGAGGCAAGAGCCAGCTACAGAACAGATACGCCCCCGTTGCTTCTCCTGACTAGCCGGAGCCATGAAATGAGGAGGCTGCCTTTTGGATCTCCACTCTGAACCGATAAATGAGCGAATTGAGTGGCTGCTGCACCACGCCAGTCGGCATTCGTCGGAATTTTGCAGCCCCGAAGCATCCCTCGCGCGCGACCGCTACCTGACTAAACACCCCACCGCCATCGTCGCACTACAATGCATGGATGGCCGCGTGCACATGCCCGTCGCCACCCGGACGCCGCCAGGCATCATCCAACCCTTTCGCAGCCTGGGCGCCACCTTTGACCTGGGGTGCCCCTCGTTCGGTGAAGAGATTGTCCAACATGTGGATCAAATGATCTCTGAAGGG
>CAXMSR010000300.1:0-2153 GCA_964195725.1 uncultured Kiloniellaceae bacterium
TCGGTGCCGCAAGAGGTGAAGATGACCTCGGTGTCTTTGCAGCCGAGGATCGCCGCCACCTGCGAGCGCGCATCGGCCAGCTTTGAGCCCACCTGTCCGCCAAAGGTGTGCATGCTCGACGGGTTTCCGTAGAGTTCGCAGAAATAGGGGCGCATCTGCTCGAAGACGAGCGGATCGACGCGGGTAGTCGCGTTGTTGTCCATATAGATAATGTTGGGCATCAGCTTACCTCCACGACGACGATCTCGGGATCGACCATCTCTCGTAGCCGTCCCTCCACGCCCTGTTTAAGCGTAATCTGCGCCGAGGGGCAGTTGGTGCAGGCGCCGCGAAGGCTCACCATCACCTCTTTGCCGTTTACGTCTATCAGGTCGAGATCACCGCCGTCGGCCTGTAGCGTGGGGCGCAGCTCCTCGTCTATCACCTTCTGTATCAGCTGGATGCGCTGGATGTTCGTCAGCGGTTTCGAGGGCGCGGTCGCGCCTGCCTTTTTCTTTTCGCCCAGCTCCGTGTTCAAGATCTCCTCGATGTCGTCCAGGCAGCGCTCGCAGCCGCCACCGGCCTTGGTGAAGTTGGTGATGTCCTCCACCGTCTTCAGGTCGTTTTCGGCGATAGCGCGGCGAATCTGCACGTCGGTGACGCCAAAGCACTCGCAGACGACTTCGCCCTCGATCTCGACATTGTCGATCTCCTCGCCACGGTAGTTGGCTATCGCGGCCTCCAGAGCTTCGCGGCCCATCACCGAGCAGTGCATCTTCTCTTTTGGCAGACCGCCGAGGTAGTTGGCGATGTCCCTGTTCGTGATCGTAAGCGCCTCGTCCAGGGTCTTGCCCTTGACCATCTCGGTAAGCGCCGAGCTTGAGGCGATGGCGCTGCCGCAGCCAAACGTCTGAAAAGAAGCGTCAACGATGCGCTCATCCTCCACTTTAAGATAGAGCTTCAGGGCGTCGCCGCAGGCAAGGCTGCCCACCTCGCCGATGGAATCCGGCGTTTCCAGCTTGCCCGCGTTGCGGGGGTTCATGAAGTGATCTTTTACTTTATCTGTGTAATCCCACATATTATCTCCTCACCGGCCTCGCAGCTGCGGGCGGGACTTTTAACGAATGAAAAGGGAGCCGGAAGGCTCCCTCACATAGAATTTAACAACACCTGGGGGCTGTGTCAAAAAATCGATAAACATTCATGCAAATAATCTGGTATTTATCGCAAAAGAAACCAACAGCGTCGCGCATTTTTTAAAGCCGGGCAAAGTACATCAACAAGATTATTTTGTTGTTTCAGCGGTTTGCAGCGCTTTTTCCAGCGCAGCCTCCAGCGCAGCGGTATCGAGGCTGCCCGCCGAGGCAAAAGCGATTGAGCCCTGTGCGTCGAGCATTATCACCGTAGGAGTCGAGCCGACGCTAAACAGGTTGGCCAGCCCGATGGTGTCGGGCTCGTTCCAATCGGGGATGCAGGGCAGTCCCGGATATTTGGCGATAAATTTTCTTACCCTCGCCTCCAGCCGCCTGGAGTCCACGTTCACCGAGCAGATATCGACGCCCCTTGAGGCGTACTTTTTGCGCAGCTCCAACATATGGGGAAACTCTGCGCGGCAGGGGGAGCAGTAGAGGCTCCAGAAAAAGAAGACCGTCTGCCGATTTTCGCCCACCGTTATTCGCTCGCCGCCTAGCCCCGTTAAAGAGAAAGACTCCTCCAGCCGCCCCTCGGTGATCAGGTCGCCGCCCGGCGCGGCAAAGTCGGTGACGCCGTCGCGCGGGGCGAGGGTGATGTCGTCGTCCACCTCGTCGTCGCGCGCGAGCTTTTGGATCAGTGAATCAAAACGCTCCTCGTCGCCCGGCCTGTACCCCTCCTGATAGAGTCTGATCCAGCCCGAGCGGTCGATTATAACCGTCACCGGCAATAGCTCAACGTTGTAGGCTTTGGCGATCTCCTGACGTGAATCGCGCAGCACCGGGTAGTCGATCTTTACGCCAGCCTTTTTCAGCGCCGTCAGGATGCGCGCATCGGAAAAAACGTCGGTGTTAATGCTCAGCACCTCAAACCCCTGCGAGCGGTAACGCTCCCGCAGCGCCATGATGTGGGGCATCTCTTCGATGCACGATTTACAGAAGATCGACCAGAACTCCAGAAGGACTACGTGCGTACCCAGATAA
>CAXMSR010000301.1:0-2148 GCA_964195725.1 uncultured Kiloniellaceae bacterium
GCGACCAACGAGGCGCAACACTTCTTCATGTCTGACCTGGGCGGCTTCCACCCTCCCGAGGAGGGCGGAGACATCTCCTCCTTTGCGGTCATCGACAGCCTCTTCTCGCTGAGTTTCAACTGGTACCTCTGTTTAATCCCCATTATAGGCGCGCTGATCTCGGGTTTTCTGGTGTCGAAGTTTGCACCCGAAGCCGAAGGACACGGCACCGACGCCGCCATCGAGGCCTTCCACGAAAAGGGCGGCCACATACGCGGGCGTGTGCCGATCATCAAGGCGCTGGCCTCGATTGCCACCATCTCTACCGGCGGCTCGGCCGGGCGCGAAGGCCCGATTGCGCAGATAGGCGCGGGTTTCGCCTCTTTTATGGCTACCAAGCTGGGGCTGACCGCCGCCGACAGGCGAATACTGCTGATAGCTGGGATGGCCGGCGGCATAGGCGCGACCTTCCGCTCGCCCCTTGGCGGCGCGCTCTTCGCGGTGGAGGTGCTCTATCGCGACGCGGAGTTCGAGCACGAGGGGCTTGTGGCTGCGATCATCTCGTCGATCGTCGCCTATTCGCTCTTCGGCTGGGTGACGGGGTGGGAGCCGTTATTGTCAACGCCGCACTTCGTCTTTCGCCACCCGCTTGAGCTCATCTCTTTTCTGGCGATGGGCGTCATGCTCGCTTTTGCCGGGGTGGCCTATGTAAAAGTCTTCTATGGTTTTCGCGACTGGTTCGCGCGGCTGCCCGGCCCGGCGATGTTAAAGCCGGTGCTCGGCGCGGCGATGTTGGGCGTATTGGCGCTCTTTGTGCCCCATGTGCTGGGTTCGGGCTACGGATGGATTCAAGCGGCGCTCTACGGGAAGATGGCGCTCTGGGTGATGGTGGTCGTAGCGATCTCCAAGGCGCTGGCCACCACCTTCACCATCGCATCAGGCGGCTCGGGCGGCGTCTTTGCGCCCAGCCTGGTCATCGGCGCCATGTTGGGCGGGGCGTTCGGCCTCGGCGCGCAGACGATCGCCCCCGGCATCATCGGCGACCCCAGGTCGTATGTTCTCATCGGGATGGCCGGTTTCTTTGCCGCAGTGTCAAAGACCCCCATCGCCACCCTCATCATGGTAAGCGAGCTGACCGGCAACTATGGCCTGCTTGCGCCGCTGATGCTGGTGTGTACCGTCTCGATGCTGGTGCGGCGCAAGAACACCATCTACGAGAATCAGGTACCCACGCGGCTGGAATCAAAGGCGCACCTTGGAGATTTCGTGGTGGACGTGACCGAGGGCGTGACCGTCGGCGACATGGCGGATCAGGGGATGGCTCCGACCTACATCCCTCAGGATATGCCGCTTCCGGCGGTGATGAAGAAGATAGCCGCTGCCGACGGCGCCTACTACCACGTCGTAGACGAGCACGACAGCGTTATCGGCGTCTTCTCGGTAAACGATATCAGAAGGATTCTCGACGAAGACATCCCGGCGGGGCTGGTTATCGCGCGCGACCTGGCGATCAAAGAGATGATCTTCACCACGCCGGACGAATCCTTGGGCGAAGCGCTCAAAAAGCTCTCGGCAAAGGGGCTGGAAGAGATCCCCGTGATGGACCCAGAGAACCCGGACAAGGTGCTATTCACCCTCACCAGAAGAGTCGCCATAGCGCGCTATACCGCCGAGCTGGAGCAAAAACGCGGCATCTACGCCGAGCAATAGCACGCCTGCCGCTGCCCTACCCCAAACTCCGCAGCACCCCCCCCTATTAGTATTGCGCCACCACTTTTCGGCCCTACTTTTCGCCCTGCTCCCTGCTTTTTTTGCCCATCGAAGAGCCCACAAGAGCGCCGCGCTTGACCATCTTCATCCCGAAGCGGCGGCGGATGTCGTCCACTGCGTGATCGGCGCGCTTTAGCCGCTGATCCTTTTCAACCTCGAAGAGCTCTCCCTGCCTGCCCGCGCCCGCCGGGACAAGCCGCGACGCCGTCACCCCGACAAGCCGCACCAGCATTCCCGTGCGATAAGAGGTGCGCTTTAAAAGCCTCAACGCCTCTTCAAAGATGTGATCGGTAACCGCTGTCGGCGTCTCGGGAGAGATTGAACGGGTGACGGTCTTAAAATTCGAATCGCGAAACTTCAAGGTGATCCCCGCCGCTTCAAATCCCTTATTGCGAAGCC
>CAXMSR010000302.1:0-2145 GCA_964195725.1 uncultured Kiloniellaceae bacterium
GAGCTCAAAGAACCTCAAAGAGCTCCTCGACGACTATCTGGCGAGGCAGAAGCGCGCAGCGCTTCCGGTACACCGTATCGACCGCCACACCTCGGGGCTAGTGGTCTTCGCCAAGAACAAACTCGCGCGCGAGCTTCTGGTAGAGCAGTTCAAGGCGAGAAAGCCCGAGCGCACCTACCTCACTATGGTGCGAGGCCAGCCCGAAGAGGACGAGGGGACGCTACGGCACTATCTGAAGCTGACCCGCGACGGCTTTCGACAGGTGGTGGTCAAAAGCGGCGGCACTCCGGCGATTACCCACTACAAGGTGCTAGAACGCCTTGGCGACGTGACCCTTCTGGAGGTGAAGCTGGAGTCGGGGCTGAAAAACCAGATACGCGTCCAGTTCCAGGCGGCGGGGCACACCCTGGTGGGCGACCAGCACTATGATCCCGCCGAGCACGGTGAGCGCCACTTGAACCGTCAGGCGCTGCACGCCTGGAAGCTGGCGTTTATACACCCGCGCACCAAAAGGCTGGTACACTTCGAGTCCGAGCTCGCGCCCGACATGGCCAAGCTTTTGGCGAAGTTGGAAAAACGCCGGGAAAAATCGAAAAAATATCAGGAGAAGAAACGTCGCCGTGGCCCCAAACAAGAGGACACGACGATCAAGGCAAGCGAATCTAAAAAAGCTGGAGAAAGTATAAAATGACCGAATTCAACAAGTTTCAAGGAACCGAAGGGTACGTGGCTTCGCGCGCGCTCTCCGACGCGGTAAATGTAGCGGTGTCGCTGGAGCGCCCGCTCTTGATAAAGGGCGAGCCGGGCACCGGCAAGACACTTCTGGCCCACCACATCTCCGAGGCGCTGGGGATGGATTTTATCGTCTGGAACGTGAAATCGACGACCAAGGCCAAGGACGGGCTCTACGTCTACGACACAGTCCAGCGTCTTAACGACTCGCGTTTTGGCGACGGCGACACCTCCGACATAAGCCGCTACATCCGCCTGGGGCCGCTAGGCCGGGCGTTTGACGCCGACAAGAGGGTGGTGCTTCTCATCGACGAGGTCGACAAGGCCGACGTCGAGTTCCCCAACGATCTCTTAAACGAGCTGGACGAGATGCGCTTCGATGTGCTGGAGACGGGCAAGACCGTCGCCGCCAAAGAGCGCCCCGTGGTCATCGTCACCTCCAACTCGGAGAAAGAGCTGCCCGACGCTTTTCTGCGCAGATGCGTCTTTCACTACATCGACTTTCCCGACGAGGCGCAGATGCGAAATATCGTGGCGGTACACCACCCCGACCTGTCGCAGCGCCTCTTGGAGAACGCGCTGAAAGTGTTCTACGAGCTTCGCGAGACGCCGGGGCTTAGAAAGCGCCCCTCGACCTCCGAGCTGATCGACTGGATACGCGTACTCTTGGCTGCCGGAGCCGAGCTGCCCACCGAGGGCCCCTTCACCGCCGAGTCGGTGCCCTTTGCAGGCGCGCTCATCAAGATGAACGAGGACGCCCAGGTTCTCAGCCATCACGCCAACCGCTCGACGGGCCGCACCACCGGCAGGCGCAGTTGGTAACCCGGTCGCAGACAAAAGAGGTCGTCAGCCTTGCTTCTTAATCTCTTCTATCTCCTGCGCAGCCTCGGCGTCGGCGTCAGCGGCACCGAGTGGCTGACCCTTATGCGTGCGCTCGACAAGGGGCTGCACAACGATTGCCTTGAGGACTTCTACTACCTCTCCAGAAGCCTCCTGATAAAGGACGTGGCGAACTACGACGCCTTCGATCAGGCGTTCCAACACCTCTTCAGCGACGGCGCGGTGCCCGACAACCTCGCCACCAAGGACGACATCCTCAACTGGCTGGCAAATGGGCGCGCCCCCAACATCCTCTCTCCGGAAGAGCTGGAGCGGATGGAAAAGCTGACCCTTGACGAGCTCTTGCGCGAGCTGGAAGACCGGTTGCGCACCCAGGACGGGGCGCACAACGGCGGCAGCAACTGGATCGGCACCGGCGGCACCAGCCCCTTCGGCATGAACGGCTCTCACCCGACGGGAATATCGTTTGCGCCCGAGGGCGGGGGCGGGCGCGCCATGGTTCAGGCGTTCGGGCGAAAATACAAGAACCTGCGAAACGACATAACGCTCGATATCCGCCAGATGACCGTGGCG
>CAXMSR010000303.1:0-2128 GCA_964195725.1 uncultured Kiloniellaceae bacterium
ACGCCCGTGGAATCGGCGTCTTCGGGTTCTGGCAGAGCCCGAGGCGCACCTGGTAGTTTTTCAGCCACTCTTTTTTGACGAGGATGTAGAGGATCACGTCATCGGCGGTGGTCTTATCCTGGACGAACGCGATCACCTCGTCCTCCTGAATCTTGGGACTGCGGATAACCGCGTTGATGACCACGCGGTTCGAGTCGCGCGCCAAGAGCCGCCGTGCGCTCTTTGAGCCCAGGGTGGCGAGGCGTATCTTTTCCGAGACCGACATCGTCTGGATGAGCTGGCCGACGTTTTTTGTGTCGCTCTCGATGTGCGCGTCGTGCAAGAGGCTCTCGGGCATCTCCTTCAGAGCAGTTTCGTCACCTGCCTCAAACTTCGCCATCGCTTGCGCCATGCCGGCAAAATCATCCTCGCCGACCGCAGCTTCCTGTCGGTCGTCAGGCGGCTTGCCAAGAGAACTCTCTCGCGTTGGCTCGGGGGAACTCGATTGTGCTGGCTCCAGGGGCTTTACCCCCGTGGCGCTCGTTACCGGTTCGGGCTCCGGGGGCTCATCCGGCGTTAAAAGAGAAGCCAGCCGCCCCTTCACTGCGAGGTCGAGGGCGGGGTTGTCCAGCAGTTCGCGCGCCGCTTCCGGCCACTTGGTCAGTCCCCTCTGGTTGTCTGCCAGGGTGTCGAGCAGTTTCTTGTTATTGCTCAAGGCAAAGCGCCTTATTATCTTCTCGCCGACATTGGGGTGCGCTGCCAGCTCGTACTTTATCTTGTCGGTGCAGGGGCGGTGGGCCAGCAAAAGCTCCAGCGACAGAGGCTGGAGGGTCTGGTTGGTCAGCGCTTTTTCGAGGAAGTCATCCTCCAGCTCGACAAGAGATTTCAACGCTACGTTTTTAACCCTCTCCGAGGGATCGAAGGCAAGGCAGGTGAGCACCCCCAGCCGCTCGGCGGCACCCATCGGCACCTCTCCCCGGGCAAAGGCGAGGCGTATTATCTCTGGAGACTCAGGGTCAACGCCCTGCAACAGCATCTCGGGCAGTTGTATGCCACCGATCATTTTTTGAGTCTCAACAAATAGTTGTCAATCTTTGCCGCGCTGAGTTTTCTTGCGGCGGCTTTGGCTCTGGTGCTGCTCATCGGGCCCACCAGGAGCTTCCAGACCGGAAGTGGGCCGCTGATTTTTTCAACCGCGCCCGACACTCCGGCAGCGCCGACCAGCGCCAGCGCCCCGGCAGCTTCGTCCTCGTAGTGGAAGTACGCGACGAGCGCTTTGCCCGACTCCTTGTAATCATACCCTTTGTCGCCCAGCGCCGTTTTGGCGGCTTTAAAGGCGTCGGCGTCTGCGCTTTTTGTCCGCAGCACGAACCCCTCGCCCTTATTCTCCGTAACCTTCGTGAAGTAAGGGAGCGAGAGCTTTTCAATGTCACGTTTTAACTGCACTACATGGCGTTGACTGCGAAAAATCCCCACCGCCACGGCGTGAGTCCCGGTCGCAGCTACGGACTCCGCAGTTGCGGGTGCGGGTGTTGGCGTTGGTTTCGTCGCCGGTTTTGATGCCGGTTTTGCCGCTGATTTTGCTGAAACAGCCGCCTTCGGGGGCTCGGCCTCGGCGGGCTTGGCTGCGTCGTCGGTCTTCTTCGGCTGAGGTTTGGAGGGTTGCGCCAACGCTTTGGGGGCCACCGCCACGGCGTCGGCAGAGCGTGTCGCCGCGCTGGCGCTTTGGGATGCGCCGTCGCTGGTGGAGGCGGAGGTGGAGGCGGCGGCATCGGAGAGCGTGTCGCCGCGCTCGACCTTATCGGCGGCGACGGCGAGGTCCGGGGCCTGGGAGGGCGCACTCTTTACGGGCAGCGCAGGGGCTACGTCCGCGAGGTTTGCAAAGACCTTGCGGGCGCTGGAGGTCGGCCAGCCCCTGTCCAGCGTGTCGCGATAGGCGATGCCCATGAGCTGTGCGGCGTCCAGGGCGAGGATGAGCAGGATCACCACCAACTGCACGAGGGTTCTAGCCTTCGCGGCCTTGCCGGACTTGCCTGAAGCCTTGTCCGAAGCCTTGCCGGGGGGCTTATCCCCGGAGTCCGTGGACAAGCCCGTGGACGCCTGCGGCTTGTCGCCCTTGGCGGCGGCGGGGCTGGCCGCGCGCGCTGCA
>CAXMSR010000304.1:0-2122 GCA_964195725.1 uncultured Kiloniellaceae bacterium
CGTTAAAAGAGAGTGGGCGCAACTCCGATTCGGCACACCGCTACCAACTCATCGCCGAGCATGAGGGGCTCTTTTCGCACCGCGAAGACGCGAGCTATCGCCGCATCGAAGTGCTCGATCTGGTGCGGCGTAAAGACCCGGCGCGCTTTGACGAATACGTCGCGGCGCATGAACGCTACGTCGAGCTAAACCCCGACGCCGCACAGGTGCCCGAGATGCTCTTCGCCGTCGGCGAGCTCAGCTTCGAGGTAGACGACTTTGTCAAGGCCCGAGACGCCTTCGAGAGGGTGGCTGGGCAGTTCACCGCCCACAACCTCGCGGGCGAGTCGGTAGAGCGCCGCGCCCGCTGCTACTTTCGCGAAGAGAACTTCCCCGAGGCGGAGCGCGCCGCCAGAGAGGCGCTGGGCTTCGAGATCGAAGACGAGACGCGCGAGCGCGCGCTAAAGCTCATCTCTTTTGGCATCTTCAAGCAGGCAGAGCTGGCCCAGGATGCGGGTGAGCTGGCCCAGTCGGTGACGCATTTTTTCCGCCTGGCCGAAGAGTTCCCGGAAGGCGAAGCGGCGCAGGTCTCTCTTTACCGCGCGGCTGAGAACCTTCGCACCCTTGGCCGCGAAGAGGACTCGGCGGCGGTCTACAAGCGGCTGGCCGACACCTACAAAGACTCGCGCTACACCACAAGCGCGCTCACGCTCTCTTCCGAGATACTCTCGTCATTGGGCGACTGGCACGGGGTGGCGCAAAACTATGAAGACCTCTACCGCTTGAAACCCGACGAGCCCCAGGCAGCCGACAACCTCTTTCGCGCTGCCCTTGCGCGCGAGAAGGCCAAGGACTGGCTAAAGGCCAAGGAGCTCCTGATCGAGTTCTCCGAGACCTTCGCAACTGATGCTCGTCTGGCGCAGACCCACTACAAGCTGGCCAAGGTGGCGCTGGAGTTTGGCGACGAAGAAGACGCGCTGGCCCGCTACCGTGCGACCTGGGATACACCCGCCGAAGGCGACGAAGGGATATATCGCGCGCGCGCCGCCCTGGCGATGGGCGAGCGCGATCTGGCGCTCTTTCGCGCCATCGAGCTGAAGGGGGATCTGGGCGCGGCGCTGACGCAAAAAGAGACCCATCTTGAAGCGGCCATGGGGCGGCTGGTAGACGTGGTCGGCCTCTCTTTTGCCGAGCCGCTGACCGCCGCCATGTACTACGCTGGCGAGGCGTTCGAGCAGTTCAAGGTGGCGATCCTGGAATCTGAGCGCCCTGCGGGGATGACTGAAGAAGAGCTGGAAGAGTACCAGTTCCTCCTTGAAGAAAAAGCGTTCCCCCTTGAGGACAGCGCCCTTGAATATTACCGCCGTGGCGTGAAGGCTGCCCGGAAGGCAAAGGTCTACAACGAGTGGGTCGATCGCATGTATTCACGGCTGGAAGAGCTGGTGCCCTGGGCCTACCAGCGCAGCGAGCAGACAAGTGCTGCCTGGGTGTCGCCGCCCTATCCAGGGCAGACGTGGGAGGTGGTTCAATGAAGGTGAACGCAGTGCGCCGCCTGGGCGTCTTTTCGTTATTGTTTGCGGTAGCGCTTTTTTCCGGCTGCGCGGGCGCGCCAGCGCCTGTTGCAGAGCAGCAGGCTCCCCAACCGGCAGAGGTCGCTAAAGCCAAAGCGTCGGAGGCTGAAACCGCCGTCGCTATCCCCAAAGCCGACAAGCCCTTGAAAATGATTGCCGCCGCGCGCCCCACCACGGCGCAGCACTGGTCAGAGGCGCTTTTAGACTACGAGGACGGCGACTCCGCCGCCGCACTTGAGAGCGTAATGAAGGTGCGTCGCACCAAGCCCGATTACCCCGGCGCCCGCCAACTTGAGACCCGACTTCGCTACCAGCTCCAGGACGCCAGTGGCGGTCGGACGAGAGCGGACGGGGCTCCAACGCGCAAAGCGTCCTGGAGGAGTTGGTCGCTACCGGCGACAAAACCGATCCCGAGCTGTTGGCGGCGCTGGGCTGGCTCTATCAGCGCGCGGGCGAGCCGGGCGCGGCACTTGAGCTCTTCAACCTCATAGACGGCAAACCCCGGACGGCCGCTTTTGCCCCCTTCGTAGCGCAGGCGCGTTTTGAGACGGGGGACTACGAGGGGGTACGCG
>CAXMSR010000305.1:0-1791 GCA_964195725.1 uncultured Kiloniellaceae bacterium
TTGCTAAAGCGCGGAGTTGCAAATGTAAGGGCGTCGGAGCTGGAGCTGATGCAGTATCTGCTGCCGCGCCTTCGCGAGCTGGCGGGCATCACCGTCTACGGCCCCCAAGACCCGGTGGCCCGCGTGGCTGTGGTATCCTTTAATATTGAAGGATTTGACGCCGCGCACTTGGGGTTTGAGCTTGACGAGCGTTATGCGATCGCCGTGCGGGTGGGGATGCACTGCGCCCCCGACGCCCACAGATCCTTAAACTCGTTTCCCCAGGGCGCACTCCGCGTAGGCTTTGGCCCGTTCAGCACCCTTGAGGACGCAAAAAAGCTGTTAACCGCGCTAAAAGAGCTGACTGCCAGCGAAAGGGGATGAGATGAAGAAAAATTATGTCCTCGACACCAACGTTCTCCTGCACGACGCGGCTGCGCTTACCGCTTTTGGCGACAACTGCCTCAATATCCCCATCTCGGTGATCGAGGAGATCGACCACTTCAAAAAAAACCTGGACGACACGGGACGAAACGCCCGGCAGGTGTCGCGCTATATCGACAACCTCCGCCTGACTGGCGACCTTCGCAAAGGCGTCGAGCTGGAAAACGGAGGAACCCTGCGGGTCTTCTTCGGGCTGGAGTACGCCGACAAGCTCCCCTCCGAGCTGGACGTGGGCAAGGCCGACAACCGCATCCTGGCGGTCTGCCTCGCTCTTCTGGATATGGAAGATATCCCGGTAGTCTTCGTCACCAAAGACACCAACCTCAGGATAAAAGCCAACGCCGTAGGCATCAACGCCCAGGGCTACGAGAACAGCTCCATCCAGACCGAGGAGCTCTACGACGGCACCACCGAAATATGGGAGTCGCGCGAGCAGATAGACGCCCTCTACCGCGAGGGCAGCATCGTCGCCAGCGGTGAGCAAGAACTGCTCTGTAACCAGTATGTCAGCATCGTAGATCAGGCCGACCCCAAACACACCGTCCTCGGACGCCACCGGGGAGAGGGCGTGATCGAGCCGCTGAGGTTGCCCAAGGAGATTTGGGGCATCCATGGCCGCAACCGCGAACAGCGCTTCGCGCTCGACGCCCTGCTCGACCCCGACATCCAGCTGGTCACCCTGCTAGGCAGGGCAGGCACCGGAAAAACCCTGCTGGCCATCGCCGCCGGGCTCCAGAAGGCCGTTGAAGAGCAGGTGTACAAGCGCCTGCTGGTCAGCCGACCCATCTTCCCCATGGGGCGCGACCTGGGGTATCTGCCCGGCGATGTGCAGGAGAAGCTGCGCCCCTGGATGCAGCCGATCTTTGACAACGTCGATTTTCTCTTCGGCGGCGTTGTCGATCGCGAGGGTAAAAAACACCGTGGCTACCAAGAGTTGATCGACCTCGACCTGATGTCGCTAGAGCCGCTGACCTACATCCGTGGCCGCTCGATCCCCTTTCAGTACCTCATTGTGGATGAAGCGCAAAACCTGACCCCACATGAATGCAAGACGATCATCACCCGCGCCGGAGAGGGCACGAAGATAGTGCTGACCGGCGACCCCTACCAGATCGACAACCCCTACATCGACTCCACCTCCAATGGCTTGAGCTACTGCGTCGAAAAGCTCAAGGGGCAGAAAATCTCCGCCCACATAACGCTCACCAAGGGCGAGCGCTCCTCGTTGGCCGAGCTGGCGGCCGAGCTGCTGTAGCGGCTGGCAAAGAGAGAAAGAGTATTACGTGACAGACAAATTAAAAGCGGCACAGCCGCTTATCCTCTCCATCGAGTCCTCCTGCGATGAGACGGCGGCGGCGGTGCTCTACG
>CAXMSR010000305.1:1841-2114 GCA_964195725.1 uncultured Kiloniellaceae bacterium
AGTGCGCGCCCACATTATCGCTAGTCAGGTCGCGCTCCACTCCGAGTACGGCGGCGTAGTGCCCGAGCTCGCCTGCCGCGCCCACACCGAGTCGATAGCGCCGGTGGTAGAGCGCGCTCTTGGCGACGCTGGTGCTACATTGGATGACCTCGACGCCATCGCCGTCACTAGGGGGCCAGGTCTTGTGGGCGCACTCCTGGTCGGCCTCAGCTTCGCCAAGGGGTTGGCCTGGTCTAGGGGGATACCGCTTGTCGGGGTTCACCACCTGAAGGC
>CAXMSR010000306.1:0-2101 GCA_964195725.1 uncultured Kiloniellaceae bacterium
GCCGCTCGAAAGGCTGCGCAGGCTCTTTGGCAGGGGGCTTGAGTTTTTCGTCCGCGTCCCCTACGCGGCTACGCTTAATCTCGCCGTCAAGTGGCGTTACCTGACTACCGCCATCTTCATCGGCGTGCTCGTCATAAGCTTTGGCATGGTGAGGGGTGGCGCGGTCAAGTTCCTCTTCTTCCCCAAGGTGGAATCGGATTTTGTACGGGCGCGCCTAAGCATGCCCCAGGGCTCGTCGATCGACCTGACCCAGGCGGTGGCCAAGCGGCTGGAAGAAACGGCCCTTGAGATTCAACGAGAGCTAAACGGCGACGACGACCCGGTGGTGCGCCACATCTTCACCGTGATCGGCGGACAAACCGCCAGAAGCGGCCCCATCTCGGGCTCTGCCTCCGCGTCGCATCTGGCAGAGGTGTCCCTGCAACTAAAACCCTCGGAGGAGCGCACCATCACCTCCACCGAGATCTCCAGAATGTGGCGTAAAGCGGTGGGCACCATAGGCAACGCCGACAGCCTCACCTTCGCCTCCAGCCTCTTCGGGTCGGGCAACCCCATACAGGTGCGGCTGACCGGCGATCGCTTCGACACCCTCACCCAGGCGGCAGAGCGGCTAAAAGAGAAGCTGGCCGAGTACCCCGGCGTCACCGACATCGAGGACTCCTTCCGTGAAGGCAAGATGGAGCTAAAACTCAAACTTAAACCCGCCGCCCGGTCTCTGGGCATCACCCTGGCCGACCTGGCGCGACAGATGCGGCAGGGCTACCACGGCGAAGAGGCGCTGAGTATTCAGCGGGGCCGGGACGACGTGAAAGTGATGGTGCGCTACCCGGAGTCGGAGCGACGCAGCCTGGCCGATCTCTGGGCGACATCGAAAAGATGCGTATCCGTACCTCCACCGGAGCCGAAATCCCCTTCGCCCAAGTGGCAGAGGTGGAACTTGGCCGGGGGTTTGCCTCCATCAACCGCCAAGAGCGCCAGCGGGTGATCACAGTCACCGCCCACGTAGAAGAAAAAATCGCCAACGCAGCCGATATCCTCGACGAGCTCAAAGCCGACTTTCTTCCCCAGCTGGCCGCGAGACACCAGGGGGTAACCTACGGCTTCGAGGGCCACGACAAGAGCCGCGCAGAATCGTTGGCCAGCCTTGGCAAGGGCTACATCCTTGCGATGCTGGCGATCTACATCCTCCTCGCCATCCCCTTCGGCACCTACACCCAGCCGCTGGTGGTCATGTCCGCCATCCCCTTCGGGATAATCGGCGCGGTGTGGGGACACATCATAATGGGCATGCCGCTAACGATCCTCTCCATGTTCGGCATAGTCGCGCTCTCGGGCGTAGTGGTAAACGACTCGCTCATCATGGTCGACTACATAAACCGCGCACGCGAAAAAGGCATGGAACTGCACAAAGCGGTCATGCTCTCCGGCAAAAAGCGCTTTCGTCCGATACTTCTAACCACGCTGACCACCTTCTTCGGCCTCTTGCCGCTGCTGCTGGAAAAGAGCGTCCAGGCGCAATTTCTCATCCCCATGGCTTTAAGCCTTGCGGTGGGCATAGTGGTGGCCACGGCGATAACGCTCATCCTCATCCCCACCCTCTACACCATCCTGGAAGACATAATGTACCTTGTCGGGTTCGAGTCGAAGAGGTGGACTAACGGGAATGGGGAAGACGAGGGGGTTGTTGCGGAGGATGACAAAAAAGAAGCGGTGGAGGTGGTGTAGGGTCGGAGGGGGCTCTCGCGCCACTGTGGATGATTTTCGATAACGCTATCTGGCGAAAAGAGGCCGCAACCCGTGAGGGTTGCGGCCTCTTTTGTGCCAAAAGTAATACTTGGTCTGACAAGGGTCCAGAGAGGAGCTTGACCTGATCTGGCAATCGCTCTTTTTTCGTGTTTCAAAAAGGTTTTCCAAAAAGAAATCTTTTTGGAATAGGTTTTTGAAAACGGTGCGCCTAGCCTAGGATTGCTGAGCTTGGTATCGTACGTACTTTCCAGGAAACAACTCTGTTCCAGGAATTGAGTGTTTTCGAGAACGCATTAATCGGCACTCATATCAAAAGCCGCACCAATGTCTTTTCCGCGGTGCTTGGGCTGGACCG
>CAXMSR010000307.1:0-2096 GCA_964195725.1 uncultured Kiloniellaceae bacterium
GACCGCGTGGGCTGCGAGCTGAGCCTGGAGCTGCCCCTTCGTCCCTGCCTGTGTCTGGACGCCACCTTCTACCTCGTCAAGCCTACGCCGCGCCGCCCGGCGGTGGTGGTACGCCTTCGCGACGTCACCGAACGCTACGTGCGCGAGAAAGCGCGCACGCGCGAGCTCGACCTCGTCACCTCGGTCATCGACGGCTCTCTTCAGTGCATTATCGTCAACGACATCACCGGCAAAATCACCCGCTTTAACCACGGCGCGCAGAAGCTGACCGGCTACACCTCTTCTGAGGTGGTGGGGCGAAAGTTCATCCAGGATCTCTTCGAGGGGGGCGCTGCGCGCGACGTGCTCCACCTTTTGCGCGACGACTCGATGGGCGGCGTGGGGGTGCTCGACAGCTACCACGGCATCGTCATCGGCAACAACCGCAGCCGCATACCCGTGTGGCTGACCGCCCACGTCGTCTACGACGCCGAGGGCCACGAGGTCGGCACCGTCTCGTTTGTCCACGACACCCGCGAAGTCGTGGAGATGGAGCGGAAACTAGAAAGCGCGCAGATGCAGCTCATCCACGCCGACAAGATGGCGTCGTTGGGAAAATTGGCCGCAGGGGTGGCCCACGAGATCAACAACCCCCTGGGCGGCATTCTCCTTTTTGGCGGCCTGCTCCTTGAGGACATGGATTTCTCCGACCCCAAACGCGAGGACGCCGACCGCATAGTGCAGGAGGCGCGCCGCTGCCGCGAGATCGTCAGCTCGCTTTTGGACTTTGCCCACCAGAAGAAGCGCTACCACGAGCCGGTGGATCTAAACGCCGCCGTAGAGCAGTGCCTGACCCTTCTGGGAAATAACCCGATCTTCCTCAATATCAAGATGGAGAAGCACCTGGAGGGCTCGATCCCCCCGGTGACCGGTAACCCCAGCCAGCTAAAACAGGTCTTCACCAACATCATCACCAACGCCGCCGACGCGATGGAGGGCGAAGGGCGCCTAACCATCTCGTCGCTCTTTGACGAGGAGGCGGATGAAGTTCGTGTGGAGTTCGCCGACACCGGCCCTGGCATCCCCGTCGAGATTCTCGCGCGCATCTTTGACCCGTTTTTCACCACCAAAGAGCAGGGCAAGGGCACGGGGCTGGGGCTTAGCCTCTCTTACAACGTGATGCAGATGCACGGCGGCGACATCCGGGTGGACTGCCCGCCGGGGGGGGGCACGGTCTTTTCGGTGGTCATGCCGGTACCCGGCGAAGAGGAGGGTGAAGGGTGAAAGTCCTCATAATCGACGACGAACGCACGATCCGCGAAGGGTTGGCCAAGACGCTAAAGCGCATGGGGCACGAGTCGCATTCAGTCGCCAACGGCAACGACGCGGTGAGCGAGTTCTCCAGGGGCGCGTACGATCTCGTGTTTCTCGACCTCAAGATGCCGGGCATCGACGGGATGGAGACGCTGGTGCAGCTAAAAGACGAGGACCCCGAGGTGAACATCGTCATGATCACCGGCTATCCCTCGGTGGAGAATGTGCTGAAGGCGTTTCGCCTCGGTGCCTACGATTACATGCCCAAACCCTTCTCGCCGCAAGAGGTGCGCATCGTCACCGCGCGCGCCGAAGAGCGCCGCAAGCTGCGTTTCGAAAACGAGCAGCTTCGCCGCCAGCTGCGCGCGGCCAAAAGCGACAAACACGTCATCAGCCGCAGCCCCGCTATGCGTGAGGTAAACGCGCTCATCGATAAGGTGGCCCGCACCGACTCCAACGTGCTTATCACCGGCCAGAGCGGCACCGGCAAAGAGGTGGTCGCGCGCATGATCTGGGAGCTCTCGCCGCGAAAAGAGATGGAGTTTGTCGCCGTGGACTGCTCGACACTTGCCGAGCCGCTGCTGGAGAGCGAGCTTTTTGGCCATGTGAAGGGGGCTTTTACCGGAGCGCACGCCCCCAAGCGCGGTCTTTTCGAGCTGGCCGACGGCGGCACCTTCTTCCTCGACGAGATAGCTGACTTACCGCTTTCGATGCAAGTCAAATTGCTGCGGGTCATTCAGGAAAAATCGATCCGTGCGGTGGGAGCCCAACAGGAAGAAGCGGTCGATGTGCGCATTATCAGC
>CAXMSR010000308.1:0-2094 GCA_964195725.1 uncultured Kiloniellaceae bacterium
ATAGGTGGTGACCAGCGCGTTGGTTATGCCAAGGCGGCGCAGGTTGGTGTAGAGCGGTGTGAGCCTTTTGCGGCTGGGTTCGTTGGCTACGACTACACCCCTGCCCTCCAGCTTTTGGGCGATGAAGGTCGTCTTCGAGCCCGGCGCGGCGCAAAGATCGAGCACCTCCATCCCCGGCTCTACCTCCAGGGCCACCGCCGCCACGGCCGAAGAAGCGGACTGACTATAGATATTGCCCAGCGCGTGGTCGAGCGTTGCGCCCATGAGCGGCAATTTCCGGCCGGGGCCGGGATCGGGGTCGGGGTCGGGGTCGGGATTGATCGGGGAGCTGACCGGGGCGCGCTCTACCCTCAGAAGCTCGGGGCAATAGGGTTCGCTGACGGCGGCGTAGCCCAGCGCTTCGAGGTTTCGCACCACCGTGGGGATATCTACCCTTAGGGTATTGACGCGCACATGTTGGGGCGTCGGGCGGCGCACGGCCTCGGAGAACGAGTCGAAGTCGTCGATTATCGCGCGGTAGCGCTCGTAGTGTTGTAATGGATTTGCCAAGAATCTACCGGACCTTTAACTCAAAAGTGGAACAGCTCAGAGCGACGCGATCTCTATCGGCGCAAAGTCGATGAAATCGGCGCTGGCGAGATAGTACTTCACACCGCCGCGCTGACCGAAGGGATTTTTAAAGGTAGTGGGCGCAGCGCGGTGAAGATGCCCGAAGACCGCCACGTCCACCCGGTGGGCTTCCAGAAGCTTAGTCACTTCTGTCCCCTCCAGCGCGGGGGAGGTGGGGGGAAAGTGCAGCAACGCAATGCGCAGCGAGGCTGTGGGGTCGAGCCGCTTCAGACTAAGTTCCAGCCTGCCCAGTTCGCGTTCATATATAGCCCGGTCGCCCTCGCCCCCCTGGATCGCCCCGCCCTCGGGCACCTCTTCGGCGTGGCCGCTGAATTTCGAGAACTCAAGCCGCTCGTCCACCCAGCCGCGCGCCCCCCCAAAGGCCACCCCCCCTATGGTCAGGCTGTCGTTCTGGATGATGAAGGTGTCGGGCCCGATTATCCGGCGCACCTTGGCGGGCGAAGACCACCAATAGTCGTGGTTGCCCTTTATCAGCACCTTTTTACCGGGCAGCCCGGCCAGCCAGTCGAGCTCGACCTTTACCTCGTCTGGCTTCGAGGCCCAGCTAAAATCCCCCGACAGGCAGACGACGTCTTCCGGCAAAACCGCCTCGCGCCAGGCGCGCTCTACCTGTATGTGGTGATCTGTCCAGTGCTCGCCGAAGAGGTCCATCGGCTTCTTGCCTGAAAAAGAGAGGTGTAGATCGGATATGGCAAAGACCCGCATGGCGGCTCCATTTCAAATAGGTTGTCACGTTGACCGGTCAAGCTCCCACGATTGTACACTGCTATGGGCACCGGGCCAAAGAGCGATGGCTTCGCACGCCCGCTACGAAGTATCATGTGCGCGGCAGCAGCGATGAAAATTCAACCACGAGGCGAAACGCCGTGAACCGAGCCAATAATATAAAGCGCGCCCTTGGCATGGTGCAAAACCGCTTTGACACCCGCATAGTGCGCTACCCGACGGGGCGTTTTAACATCGACCTATGTCAGGTATGCGACCCCGACCGGCTGGCGATAGAGCTCTGCACGAAAGCGCCGGGTGACAACGACCAGGTCCCCTACTGGGCACAGATCTGGCCCGTCGCCTTCGCGTTGGCGCGCTTTATTTCGCGCAAAAAATTGCCGCCGGGCTTGCCCGTCATCGAGCTTGGGTGCGGCACGGGGCTGACCGGAGTAGCCGCCGCGCTGGCGGGCGCGAAGGTCACCTTCACCGACTACAAGGAAGAGGCGCTGCTGTTGGCGCGGGTAAACCACATGTTAAACCTCGGCAGCTTCGGCTCCACGGCGCTGCTTGACTGGCGAAAGCCCGCCAGAGGTGCCAGCGCGCAGCTTATCATCGCCGCCGACGCCCTCTACGACACCGATCTGGCGCTTCCGCTGGTAGACACGATCGACTCCACCCTGGCCGTGGGGGGCACGCTGCTGTTGGCGCACCCCGGAAGAGAAGCCGCCGAGCTGGCCGTCGATCTGCTCGAAGAGC
>CAXMSR010000309.1:0-2093 GCA_964195725.1 uncultured Kiloniellaceae bacterium
CCAGCGCGCCTCGCCCGACTGCGTGTCCGTCTGCGTGCCAGGTAGCGTGCCAGATAGCTTGCCCGGTAGCTTGCCCGTCTGCTTGCGCACGCCGCCCAGATGCTTTCGCAGTACCTCGTCGATTACCTGCTCCTTGTCCCCGTCCACTCGCCAGTTTTCGAGAAGCTTCTTTTTAGACAGCCGTGAAGAGTCCAGAAACTGCTCGCTGCCGATCTGGCGCAGCGCCGAGGGTAGCCGCCGCATCGAGCAGACCAGGGTGTTGACCAAGAGCGCAGAAAGCAGCAGTTGGAACCACCAGGAGTGGTACATGTCCACCAGCTCCAGGGCCTGGATTATCTTCGCCACGGTGGGCCCGTAGGAGGAGATGTAGGAGGCAGGGCTCCGCTGTTGCTGGATCACCGTCCCAAAGGCGCTGGTGGCGGCAAGGGTGAGGAAGAGAAAGATCGAGAGCTTTAGCGAGGCAAGAAAATTTACCAGCGAACCCCAGAGCGTTGTTTTCGTTTTAGACATAGCTTCTTTCCAGAGGACAACGGGATGGTTGTGCATGATAGACGTCGATGAGCTTTCGGGCAAGCGCGGCTGCAAGTGTGGGCCACAGCGCCGTTTGCAAACTAAGGGCCACAGGCTGGTGTCGCCAAAGGCGGCTCCTGAGCCATTTTTAAAGCGCCCGGCCTGCGGCAGGGTTTTCCTCAAAAAAAAAGGCCCCTCTTTGACCTGGATCATGTTGTCCCCGGCCGATGCCGAGTACATTTACCCTGTAATCACAAGGAGAAAAATATGAACTTTCCCGATGGGCTGGGCGAAAAAGCGATTAAGGATGTGGTGACCGAGCATCCCCGGATTGGCGAGATACTGGAAGCGCACGACATAGCTTGCGTGACCTGCGGGGTTGGGATATGTCTGTTAAAGGATGTCGTCACCATTCATGGATTGTCGCCGGAGGAAGAGGCGGCGACCGAGCGCGAAATCAGAGAGTATCTCGACAGACGCGACGCCAAGGGCTGAGGAGGAGTGACCATGTTGGACGTGACTGCTGTAATGGTGGAAGAGCACCGCCTCATCCTTCGGATGATCGCGCTCGTAGAGCACAACGCGCGCCTTGTTGAGGAGGGGCGCTTCGAGGATTGGGATTTCTTTCTCGACGCGGTAGACTTTATCCGCAACTACGCCGATCGTTTTCACCACGCCAAGGAGGAAGACGTCCTCTTCAAAGAGCTGGTTAAAAACGGGATGCCTGCCGACAATTCGCCTGTGGCCGCCATGCTGATGGCCCACGACGAGGGCAGGGCGTTTGTGAAGGAGATGGAGGCCGCGACGCTGGAGATAAAAAGCGGCAACGACCCGGCTGGAAACGCCGCCAAGATCGTCAAAAACGGCGCAGGCTACACCGCGCTCTTGACGGATCACATCGACAAAGAGGACAACATCCTCTACCCGTTGGCCGAGCGCGTCTTGCCAGAGGAGCGCCGCCCCGCGATGGTGGCGCAGTACCAGAGCGCCGAGCGCGCCGCCCCCGAAGGGCTGGAAGAACATTATCGCAAGATGGTGGAAGGCTACGAAGCAAAAGCCGCTTTGAACTAAAACGTCCTGAAGCTGGCAGAGAGGGGCTTGATGGAGCTAAATCTTAAGCCGTGGCTGGAACTTATGGCCTCCCATGACCCCACCCCGGCGGGGGGCTCGCTGGCGCTGGCCACCCTGGCTGGCGGTGCCGCCCTCACCTCCAAGTGCGCCCGCCTCAGTGGCGCGCCTCACCAAACTTTCGACACCTTTGCTTGCGATTTCCATCTCTTCTCCGCGCAAGACTGCGACGCCTATGCGGCACTCGTCTCAGGCGACCCGGCAAAAGCCGCCGAGGCGCAGCGGGTGAGCCTGCGCCACCTTCAAAGCGGGCTGGAGTTCCTTGAAAAGGCGTCTGCCCTGAAAAAAAGGTGCAAACCCGTGCTGGCCCCCGACCTGAACGCAGCGTGCGGGCTGGCGGCGGCGGCGATAAGAGTTTTGCTGGGGAATCTGGAGGCAAACGCTTCCGCGTCGGCCAAGCGGGGCGCTTCGCTTAAAAGCGAGCCCGCTGCCTTGCGAGAATGCCGCATGCGCTT
>CAXMSR010000310.1:0-2091 GCA_964195725.1 uncultured Kiloniellaceae bacterium
TAGCGTTTATAGATATCTTCAAGAGCTGGCAGCTCTCTTACGCAGGGGCCGCACCGCAGTCCCCAGAAGTTTAGCCAGACGACGTTGTCACCGGCCAGATCGGATAGTTTGTAGGGTGTCCCGTTGGTGTCGGTTACCTCAAAGTCAGGCGCGGCTTTTCCAACCCAACCATCCTGGGCCAGAGCCTGTGAGGAGAATGCCAAGACGACCAAAACGACAAAAACGCTCAAAAACTTCATAGAATTCACTACGCCTCCGTGTGGCTAGGTACTGAAATGTAAGTGACAAAATGCACCGTAACACTTGTACGGTAAAACAAAAAAGAGAGGACATAGATGTAAGCCGGGTCCTGTACCCCTTGCGGGGCGGCAATCATTCGACTGGGACGCAGGTTACCCTGCGCCTCTAGCGACCTACCCGGAAACTTGGGGCGGGCAGCCCTCGTAACGTTTCCCTATTTGGTCTTGCTCCGAGTGGGGTTTACCAAGCCAGCCCGGTCACCCGGACTGCTGGTGAGCTCTTACCTCACCTTTTCACCCTTACCTTCCCTGGCACAAGGCCCTGGCTGGCGGTTTATTTTCTGCGGCACTTTCCTTCAAGTCGCCTCGACTGGACGTTATCCAGCACCCTGCCCTGTGGAGCCCGGACTTTCCTCCCCGGCGGTCTTTCATGCCAGAGCGATTGCCCACTTATGTCCTCAAAATCAATTATACCCGATTGGCATGGCTTGTTCCAAATTGAAGTTTGCGCAAGCTCTTTTTGCCTACAGGTTTAGTGGTTATTCTGCCGCTTCGTCGGAAGGCGGAATGAGGATGCGGTGGCAGTTTGGACACATGACCACTCTGCTTTTGCGCACGACCTCGATATATGTTTGCGGGGGGATGTTGATGTGGCAGGCGGTACACGCCTCGTCGCGGGCCTCTACCACTGCGAGCCCCCCCCTGCGGGAGCGTATCATCTTGTAGCGGCCTGCGATGTCGCTGGGCAGAGCTTTTAGCACCTCTGACTCCTTGGACTTTAGCTGGCCGATCTCGGTCTCGGTCTCTTTGCAGATGGCGTCGTAGGTCGTCTGGGCCTCTTTGGCGTCGGCCTCTATCCGCTCGATAGACTCCTTGGCGTCGTCTAGCTCTACCGTCACCTTCTCCAGGGATTCCATGTAGCTTAGCAGCTCATCTTCACAGGCCTTGATCGCATGGGTCACGGTGGCGGTCTCCGATTGCACCGCCTGGTATTCGCGGCTGGTCTTTACCTCGCCCACACGCCCCTTGATCCTCTGCTGGCGTTCTTTTTCCTCTTTGAGCGTCACTTCTCTTTTTCGACGCTCCATGTCGGTGGAGCGGTGCTGCTGCTGTACCTGTTCCAGCCGCTCTGCCGCCGCAGCCATGCTGGTGTTTATCCGCTCAAGGTTCGTTTGCGCTTCGCTTCGCTTTGCCTCCAACACGTCTACTTCGTCGGAAACGCGCTGCAACTGTGCCAATTGATCTAGAACAATTTCGCTCAAGTTAAGCCTCCTGATGCCTTGAACCGCAGCGCTTGCTCGGCGGTGCAGCACACTAAGGGTGATATATACAAAAACTATTTAGATATCCAGTTAAAGGGGCAGGGTTGACGAAATACGCCGACCTCCAGCCCGCTTTTGCGTAACAGTTCGGCCATAGCGTCAAGCGCCACCTCTTCGGTGGACGAGTGCCCCGCGTCTATGAGCGCCACGCCGCCAGCCAGCGCGTCCAGCGCGTCGTGGTGCTTGACGTCGCCGGTCACCAATACATCGGCCCCCGCCGCCAGCGCCAGCGGCCAAAGCGCGCCGCCGCTACCCCCGCAGACTGCTATCCGTTGAACCTTCGCCATGCCATCGCCGACACCCCCTTGGCCCCGAGGTTTTTTCTCACCGCTTCGGAAAAGCTCTGTAGCGAGAGGGGCTCTTTCAGGGTTCCGACTCTGCCCAGCGCACCTTCAGCCGAGGTGGCGCTCATGGGGTAGACGTCAAGGGCGGGCTCCTCATAGGGGTGGGCCGCCAGTGCTGCTCGTTTTACTGCGGGCAAGCGCGAAGCTGGTACCACCATCTCGATGCGGGCCTCTTCAACTCTGGCG
>CAXMSR010000311.1:0-2089 GCA_964195725.1 uncultured Kiloniellaceae bacterium
GGATAGGCAGGCCGCCGGGGCGAAGGGCAAGCTGTTGAAACGCTACCCGACCTCGGAGATGGCGCTGGACGTGGGCTGGTGGGACGCCTGGGAGCTCTACGAGGAGGGTGAGTTCAAAAAAGCCGCCAGGGCTTTTGGCTCCTCTGTCGAGAACGCCAACCGTGGGTGGCAGCATGTGCGGGGGCTCTTCTGGAGCGCGCGCGCGCTGGCAAAAGCGGGCGACAAAAATGGTGCCGACAGAGGCTTTAAAAGGCTGATCGAGAGCTACCCCATCGGCTACTACTCGCGTCTTGCAAATGACGAACTTGCGGGCAAAAAAGGGGCGTGGCAACTTCTGGACCCACGGGGCAGGGGTGGGGTGACGCCTTCGGCGAAACTTCCGAAAAAGGCCGATCTGGCCCTTGGCGGCGTCTTGGCGCGCCCGGCGGCTTATCTGCGGCTGGGGTTGCCCGAGGCCGCCAAGAGGATCCTTAAAAAGCGCAAGCGCAACTCACCCGCCACCCTCTGGCTCCTCTACTGGGCCGAGGACTTTCACGGCGTGGTGCGGGGCGCGGACTGCTCGTGGGTCAGCTACCCCTGGCTTGGGGTAGCGGGTGGAGGGCAGGGCGAAGCGGCGGGCTCGCAGGAGTGCAGGCTCTCCTACACGCCTGCCTATCCGGCGTCGCTGGCGGCGGCGTCTGGCGAAGCCGACATCCACCCGCATCTGGTGCTCTCCATAGCGCGCACCGAGAGCCACTTTAACCCCGACGGCTATTCGTCATGGGAGGCCAGGGGGCTGATGCAGTTTATCCCCGCCACCGCCGAGCATGTGGCGAAGAAATTGAAGATGGAGCACTTTGACCAACAGCAGCTCTTTTTGCCCCCGGTGGCGCTTCGTCTGGGGGCAAAACACCTGCGCGACCTTCTCGACCGCTTCGATGGCGACGTAGTGAGTGCGGTGGCCGCCTACAACGGCGGGGCGGCGGCGGTTAAAAGATGGCGAAAGAAGTTCCCCGACGCCGACCTGGCCGAGTTCGTGGAGCGGATTCCCTACCGGGAGACCAAACGCTATGTCAAAAAGGTGTTTACGGCGCTCGACGCCTACGATCAGCTTGACGGGCCGGGGCTCTGGAGTGCAAAATAACGGCTTCGCCATTTCAGGAATTGTTCGCAGGGGACGGGCGCTTGTACTTTCATTTGTGATTTCCGGTACTTTACTGGTTTTGGACGGACAAGACAGGGAGAAGAGCTTTTGCACGAGATAGTTTCTAAAGAGACGTTGGGGCCAGCCGTTTACAAGCTGGGGATAAAAGCCCCCGAGATTGCCCGCAAGCATCAGGCGGGAAACTTCATAGTGTTGCGCATCGACGAGACGGGCGAGCGCATACCCCTGACCATCGCCGACAAGGACGTAGAGGCCGGCACGGTGACCCTCGTCTTCCAGGCGGTGGGCAAGACCTCGACCCAGCTCGGAGCGATGGAGCCCGGCGACAAGCTGCTCGACTTTGTCGGGCCGCTCGGTAAATCTACTCATATAGAGAAGTTCGACGGCTTGGTGGTCTGCGTCGGCGGCGGCATAGGTGTAGCCCCCATGCACCCCATCGCCCAAGAGCTAAAGCGCGTGGGCAACCGCGTCATCACGATCATCGGTGCGCGCGCCAAAGAGCTCCTCATAATGGAGGAGGACATGAAGGCGGCCTCGACCGAGCTCCTTATTACCACCGACGACGGCTCTTACGGCCACCACGGGTTTGTTACCGATGTGCTTAAAGAGGTGATCGAGCGCGAGGGCAAAGAGAACGTCTCGCTGGTGATGGCTATCGGCCCCGTGCCGATGATGCGCGCTGTTGCCATGACCACCAAACCCTATGACGTCTACACCGAGGTCAGCCTGAACCCCGTCATGGTAGACGCCACCGGCATGTGCGGCGCTTGCCGCGTCACTGTCGGCGGCGAGACGAAGTTCGCCTGCGTGGACGGCCCCGAGTTCGATGGGCACAAGGTGGACTTTGACGAGCTGATGAAGCGACTTCGCCAGTACACCCCGGAAGAGCGCCTCGCGATGGAAGAGTTTGAAAAACGCCGTCACGACCACAAACGCTGCTATACC
>CAXMSR010000312.1:0-2088 GCA_964195725.1 uncultured Kiloniellaceae bacterium
CCGCTCTCCTGCGTGCGCTTCATCGAACTCCTGCACCGGGCCGGGCTGCCGCCGCAGTGGGCCATGGCCGTGCCGTGCGACAACGCGGTGGCCGAGCGCCTGGTAACGAGCCCGGACATCGGCTTCTTCAGCTTCATCGGCAGCGCCAAGGTCGGCTGGTATCTGCGCTCCCGACTCGCCCCGGGCGTGCGCTGCGCCCTGGAGCACGGCGGCGCCGCCCCGGTGGTGGTGGGGATGATGTTTTCTGCCGCCGCGCGCGATCTGCGCCAGTCCGAGTGGGGCACGTCGGCCAGCCGCTGGTCGTTTGTGTAGGCGTGTACGGTGGTCATAAGCCCTGATTCGATGCCGAAGTTCTCATCGAGTATTTTGGCGATGGGGGCCATGCAATTGGTGGTACACGAAGCGTTGGAGACGACAACGTCGGTGGGTTTTAAGGTCTCATCGTTAACCCCCAGGACGATGGTGGCGTCCACCTCGCCTTTGGCGGGCACGGTGAGGATCGCTTTTTTCGCTCCGGCGGCCATATGCATCGCCACCTCGTCGCGTGTGCGAAAGACCCCGGTGGCCTCGATGACGAAATCTACCCCCAGCTCCCTCCAGGGCAGCGCGGCGGGGTCTTGTTCGCTCAACATCTTCACCCTCTGGTGAGGGGTGAGCATCATGTCGCCCTCTATCTTCGCCTCTTCGGGGAAGTTGCCCATGATCGTGTCGTGGCGCAAGAGATAACAGAGCGCCGCGTCGTCGGCCAGATCGTTAATCGCCACCACCTCGGCCCCCGCCTTGGCGTTAAGGAGCCAAAAGACCGAGCGGCCTATGCGGCCAAAGCCATTGATCGCGACCCTCATGACGCACCTCCCTGACGCTCGGACAATTTAAGCGCCGTCTCCAACATGCGCGCGGCGTAGGCCCAGCCGTTGTCAAACCAGCCCAGCGTCTTGGTTAACCCGCTCGCCATCGCGATGGTGGCGTTGGCGTCAAAGACCACCGAGTGCTCGTCGCCGATAACGTCGCTTGAGACTATCGGCTCGTCGGTGTAGCGCACCAGCCCCATAAGCGCCCCCTCCGAGGCCGCGCGCACCGCCGCGTTGATCTCGCCTGCGCTCAAAGGCTTCGCCAATTGCGCCACCAGATCGATATTCGAGCCCGCAGGCACCGGCACGTTAAGCGCCAGCCCGTCGATCTTTCCCGCCAGCCGTGGCAATACCGCCTGCACAACCGCCGGGGCCCAGGTGGTATTGGGGATGATGTTCTGCGCGGCGCTGCGGCTCCAGCGCTGCCCGGGGCGGGCGTTGTCGCTTAACGTCTGGTCGCCGGTATAGGCATGCACCGTGGTCATCGACGCCTTCTCGATGCCTGCGGCTTCGTCGAGGATCTTGCAGATGAGCGCCAGGGCATGTACCGAGCTCGACCCGCAGGAGATAATCTCTTCTTTACCCGTGATCGCCTCGCAGTTGATCCCCCTGACAAAGATGCCGTCGATCTCGTCGGCGGGCGGCGTGGAGAGGATCACGCTCTTGGCCCCGGCGTCCAGATGGAGCGCAAGCTCGTCGCGGCGGCGGTACTTGCCGGTACACTCTATCACCACGTCTACCCCGAAGGCGTCCCAGGGTATGTGGCCCGGCCTCGATTCCTTGAGCACGCGTGCGCGCTGCCGGTGGCACTCGATGTAGTTGCCGTTAAGCTCGGCCGCGCCGCGCAAGGGGCCCTCGATGGTGGAGTTATTCAGGATATAGACCAAGGAGCGCGGATCGGCGTCGTCGCAGATGACGACAAAATCCAGCTCCGGCCTCTTGTGGCCCAGCCGAAAGATAGAGCGCCCGATGCGCCCGAAGCCCACAATGCCAATTCGAGTGCTCATTCTGGATCGCCTCGCTTTGTTGCGTCGTGTGGTTTGAAAGCTAAAGCCTGTAGTAGCCGTTCAACAACTAGAACTAGCGCAAAGGGGCCGCCGTTTCAACAGCGCCCCCTTCGATTACCGCTACTTGGCTTCTTCTTTTTTCGCAAACGTCACCTGCTTGTCGCAGGTGGGGCACTTTTTGGGCTTGCAGCGGCTGTCGCGTTCGTAACCGCAGTCGGGACATTTCCAGA
>CAXMSR010000313.1:0-268 GCA_964195725.1 uncultured Kiloniellaceae bacterium
GCGCACCGGGCTTTCTCGCGCCGCGCTCTCCAGTAAGGTGAAAGACGTAAAGAACGGCCAGTTCAAGGCCAAGTACGCCAAGTCCGAGCTGACCGAGGCCAACTTGAGGCTGGTTGTCTCCATCGCCAAAAAATACACCAACCGGGGTTTGCAGTTTCTCGACCTTATACAGGAAGGCAACATCGGGTTGATGAAGGCGGTGGACAAGTTCGAGTACCAGCGCGGCTACAAGTTCTCTACCTACGCCACCTGGTGGATACGCCAGGCG
>CAXMSR010000313.1:278-2080 GCA_964195725.1 uncultured Kiloniellaceae bacterium
GGTAGAGACGATCAACAAGCTGGTGCGCACCAGCCGCTACCTCGTCCAGGAGCTTGGCCGCGAGCCAAAACCCGAAGAGATAGCCGAGCGGATGGAGATGAGCGCGTCGAAGGTACGCAAGGTTCTGAAGATAGCCAAAGAGCCGATCAGCCTCGAAACTCCCATCGGTGACGAAGAGGACAGCCACCTGGGGGATTTCATCGAGGACAAAAAAGCGGTGGCCCCCGACGAGGCTGCGGTATTGTCAAACCTCTCGGAGAAAACCCGCGAGGTGTTGGGCTCGCTTACGCCCCGGGAAGAGAAGGTGCTTCGCATGCGTTTCGGCATCGGCGAAAAGTCGGATCATACCCTTGAAGAGGTCGGGCGCGACTTTGCCGTAACCCGTGAAAGAATAAGGCAAATTGAGGCCAAGGCGCTGCTGAAACTTCGCCATCCGACGCGCAGCAAAAAACTAAAGCACTTCTTAAAATAAAAAAGACGAGAAAAAGCTAAAAAATCCTTGCACGCGTCATGATCACTGTGTTAGCTTCTCGCCTCCTCGATGGGGAAGCGTTGCAACAACAACGTTTTCCAGCCGCTCTTTATAAAGGGCGCTAGAGGAAATTTTCAAAGGGGAGCATGCTTCCCCGACGGCTCCGCTGCCATGGACTTGCAGCAAAGGCAAGAGCCGACAAGCGATCACTCGCTGATAATTCCCTAAGCTGTATAAACGGGAAGAGAGCAAGTCCGGTTAGTTAAGAATAAAAAAAGAAGTCACAATTTAATATGCAAAGTTTATTTGTCTACCCACCACGGAAGACCGTGCGGGTACCTGCTTTGTTTTTAAACGAGTTACGAACGAGGAAGTTTACATGCCCACCATCAACCAGTTGATTCGCAAAGGTCGCCGCAAGTCAAAGGCACGTTCCAACTGCCCCGCGCTTGACAGCTGCCCGCAACGCCGCGGCGTTTGTGTGCGCGTTTACACCACGACGCCTAAAAAGCCCAACTCCGCATTGCGCAAAGTCGCTCGCGTGAGGTTGACCAACGGCAAAGAAGTAACAGTATACATTCCGGGTGTAGGACACTCGCTTCAGGAACACTCCGTTGTTCTGGTGCGCGGTGGCCGAGTAAAAGACCTTCCCGGTGTTCGCTACCACGTTGTGCGCGGTACGCTTGATTCTTCCGGCGTTTCCGATCGTCGCAGAGGGCGCTCCAAGTACGGCGCCAAGAAACCGAAGTAGGAGTAACCGATGGCCTTTAATAAAAACAAAAAAGACGAGGTCAAGCGCGGTCCTGCGAAGATCAAGCATGAGCGCAAGGTCGCCGACCCCCGTTATGGCAGCGAGCTTTTGGGCAAGCTGATAAATAAGGTAATGCTCGACGGCAAGAAGAGCATCGCTGAAAGTATCGTCTACGGCGCGTTGGACATGGTGGAAGAGCGCAGCGGCAAGCCCGCCCTCGAAGCCTTCAACGAAGCGCTTGAAAAGATCAAGCCGATGGTGGAAGTAAAATCCCGTCGCGTTGGCGGCTCTACCTATCAGGTGCCGATCGAAGTCAGCCCCATGCGTCGCACCGCACTTGGCCTTCGCTGGATGGTCAACTATGCCCGCAACCGCAACGAGCGCACCATGCTCGAAAAGCTGGCCAACGAGATGCTCGACGCTTTGCAGAGCAGAGGCGGCGCAGCCAAAAAGCGTGAAGATATGCACGCGATGGCCGAGGCCAACAAGGCGTTCGCGCACTTCCGCTGGTAGCCTGCGGATAGCCCGCCAAGTCTGAGTAGAGGGGCGCCCACTGGGCGCCCCTTTCTTGCGTCTGGG
>CAXMSR010000314.1:0-2072 GCA_964195725.1 uncultured Kiloniellaceae bacterium
ATCAGGATACCCATCCCGCCGGGATGGACATGCACGAGAAGGTGAATGCGACGGGAATGTACGCCGACCAGTTCCAGCACACCTCAGCGTTAAAGCTGCGTGTGGTGCAAAAAGAGGGCGTCGAGCACCGCTACGTGGAGTGCGACACCTGCCACACCCGGCATGTACCCACTGCGCAGCGCCAGTTTGTAGTTATGGATTTCGAAGAGGACAGCGCTCTTTGTTACCAGTGTCACAGATAGGGTGACTAAATAATGAAAATGGTTGAGAAATATTCGCGTTACATTGTCGGTTTGTCAAACGCTGCGCTTTTGGTGGCGCTGGCCTTTGCGCTGGTCGCCTGTGCCGGAGCCCCCCAAGAGCAGGCGACACAGGATACGGCCCAGCAGACGCAGGCTAAAAAGGGTGTCCTGACGCCTCCGCCTCCGCCGGTTATGCCGCCTGCGCCCGGCGAACGTAGCGAGGCGCAGATTTTGGTTGAAACCGATCGGCGCGCCGACGCCATGAAGCCGGTGGTCGAGCAGCAGATCGCCACCGTGGTGCCGGGCGAGTACCCCGTCGTCGAGAAGAAGATAAAGAAGAAGAAAAAACCCAAAGCCAAAACGGCGAAGCGCAAGCCGACGAAGAAGAAATCCTATGCCAAGCGGACTCCGCGAAAGCTCGCAGCTTCTGTAGCCGCCCCGGCACCCGTTCCGGAGCCGGAGCCGATTGTAAGCCAGGATTATCAGGACACGGATGAGATCGTCGTCCCCGAGCTTGAACTTGTGGAACGCTACAACGAAGCTACGGGGTTGCCCTCCAACCTCATCTCGGCCATCTACGTGGACGAATCAGAGGCCTGGATCGGCACCTCGGGCGGCGGTCTGGCGCGCTATATATTCTCTGAGGACAACTGGATAAATATCGGCAAAGCCGAGGGGCTTATTTCAAACTCCATCCTCGACATCGCTAAATACAAAGGCAAGGTCTACGTCAGCACCAAGCATGGTATAGCGGTGTGGGACGGTTTTTCATGGGCGACGATAGAAAAAAAGGAGCGCGTACAGACGCAAAACGCCTCTTTTACCGTAAACGACGGCAAACTGTGGATAGCGGCGCGCAACATGCGTGGCGGGGTTCTGGTCTACGACGGCAAGGTCTGGAAAAACGTATCGGCCATGCGCTCGGGCGTGCTTTTAAACAACGTCTCCGAGCTGGTCTTTTCAGATGAGAACCTCTGGATCGGCACCACAAGCCGGGGCCTTTATGTGCGCAAAGGAAAAAAGTGGGCCACTCATACCGTCGCCAAGGGAATTGCCAGCAACTTTATCTACACTTTGGCAGTAAGTGATGGAAGGGTGTATTTGGGCGGTTGCTGCGGCTTAAGCTACTATGACGGTGCCAACTGGGTGGTGTACGACGTGCCCGAGGGGCTGCCCCACTCCACCGTCAACGACATCAAGATCGACAGAGGGCTCGTGTGGCTGGGCTCGAAAAATGGACTGTCCGCCTTTGACGGGGAGGAGTTTCACAACTTCTACGCCGAAGACGGACTGCTTGGAAGCAACCACGTAACCACTCTGTTCATGCGTGGCGACGAGCTTTGGGTGGGTACTACCGGCGGTCTTAGCCGACTTAAGAAAATATACTGAGCCGGAGAGCGATAGTGTTTACTAAAAAAGGCAGTGCAGGCAGAAAACCCTTGTGGATATTGGCTCCACTGGTGTTCTGCGCCCTCTTTTTGGCGCAGCCCGAAGCACGGGCCGATCACTCGCTTCAACAGAGCTGCATAACTTGCCACTCGCTGCGCTCCGGCAAGATAGTCCCCTGTTCCCGAAACGTGCTGGCAGACAACGTTTCCGACGCTCTTTACGGGGTGGACGATTGGCCCTGCGGTTCGACGGGTTGGGATGCGTGCGCCGACCAACCGCTCGATTGCAGTTATTGCCACTATGCCGACGTCGCAGGCGAGTTCAAGGCGGCCAACGGCGGCAAACTCAACATCGGCTCCGACTCGGGCTCGGCGCACCCGGTAGATGTCGTCGCCGACACCTACAGTTATGCGGACGCGACGCGCATCTTCTGCAACGACT
>CAXMSR010000315.1:0-2060 GCA_964195725.1 uncultured Kiloniellaceae bacterium
AGCGGACATCTGCTCGTCGAGGTACTCCAGGCGCGCTTTTTTGCCTGCGAGGTCAAAGATGCCTCCATAGGTCTTCGAGGCGCGAGCTGATATCTTTGGCGTTCTGAGAGTCTGACATAACTGCCTTTCGTGCGGCTGGAATTTCTGCCCCCCTACTCCACTGGCGAGGGGTGAAAGCGCCGTTTAATATTCTTCGTGCCCAATGCGGGGGCGTAGCATAGCAAAAACCGCTGCCAAGGCCAAGATAAGGCAGAGCGGCCCCACCAGGGGGTTAATGCGGGCTTGCAGCGGCACGGGGGGGTTGATCGGAACGGACAGCTCGGCGTAGAGAACCTCTTCAGCACCAAACTGCGTGTGCGCCACGAGGTTGCCCCGGTGATCAAAAACCGCGCTTATGCCGGTGTTGGCCGCCCGCACTAGCGGCAGTCCCGTCTCGGCGGCGCGCCACGCGGCAAAGGCCAGGTGTTGCGCCGGGGCGCTCGAAGCGCCGAACCAGGCATCGTTGGTCACCAGCGCCAAGAGCTCTGCGCCCTGCTCTACATGTTCGGTGGCGTAGTCGGCAAATATCGACTCAAAGCAGACGAGCGGGCCGACGACCACTTCTTTATCCGACACGGTAAAGCGGCTGGACTCTTCGCCGGGGGTGAAATCGCCCACCCCTTCAACCAGCTTCGCGATGAAGGGAAAGTATTCGCCAAAGGGAACAAATTCTCCAAAGGGAACAAGATGCATCTTGTCGTAACGCGTCCCGAGCCTGCCCCGGGCGTCCATGTGGAAGATCGAGTTGCGGTTCTTGTACTGCTCATCGCTCCTCGTGACGGCAGGCGCGCCAAAGAGCACAGGGGTTTCAAGGTGCGCTATAGCTTTTGACAGCGCCCCTAGCTCCGAGGACGGGGCTTCGACGGTGAAGGGGATCGCCGTTTCGGGCCAGAGGAGCAGGTCGGGGGAAGCTTGCCCCACCAGCTCTTTCGAGCGGTCGAGGTAGGTCTTCAGGGTGGAGCGTCGATAACGCGCGTTCCACTTGACCGCCTGCTCTATATTTCCCTGAACTATGCCCACCGTAACCCGGCGCATCGCCGTCGGCTGGGGCGTAAAGGGCAGCAGGGGAACGAGCACCACTGCCGCCGCTGCCGCAAACGCCGGCACCAGGGACCAGAGCGCTGGACGGTTTCTACTCCCTTTTTTGCTTCGGGCAAATAACCACGCCAACCCCGACATCACAAGCGCCACCACCAGCCGGGTGCCGTCCACGCCGAGGTGCGGGGCAAGATCCAGAGCGAAACGCTGCGACCACAGCGCCTGGGTAACATCGCCCCAGCCGAACCCCGTGAAGAGGTACGTCCGCACCCACTCAAGCCCTGTCCAGACGAAGGGGGCGACGATAAGGCCGAGATTTGTGCGCCCCCCTCTGGACACGACGGCTATAGCAGCCAGCGTCAGGGCGGGATAGAGGGCGAGATAGGCGCAGAGGATAAAAAGGAGCGAGGCACTCGCGACGGTGGGCAACGCGCCGTAGGTGCTAAGCGTATGCACGAGCCAGTAGAGCAGGCCCAGAAAGAAACCGAGGCCGTAATCAAACCCCAGCCTGAAGGCGGCCTTGGGTCTTTGGCCCAGCGCCAGCGCCCACCCCACCGGCGGCACCGCTACGGCCAGCAGCCAATAACCGGTGGGCGGATAGCCCAGCTGGCCCACCGTCGCCCCAATGATGATCGTGAACACGGTCTTGGCATTAAGCCGCATAAACCACAGACTCCCGGTAAAGGCGCAACAAGCCTACGTTAGTATTTAAAGAGGGTAGCTTGCCCCGGCGATTTCCAAAAAGGACTCCGGCCAAGCACCCCGGCAGCGTGGAGGGCGCCGAATGCGCAGCGCAAATGGTGGCGACCGGATAAGTGCCGGGCAGACAATAAACCGGCAGCTTAAGCCATCTCTGCGCGATTGCGCCCGTTTTCCTTCGCCTTGTAAAGCGCCTTGTCGGCAAAGCCGATGAGCTGGTCCGAGGAGCGAACCTTCTCGCTGCCGGGCTCGTAATGCGACACGCCGAGGCTGATGGTAAATTT
>CAXMSR010000316.1:0-2059 GCA_964195725.1 uncultured Kiloniellaceae bacterium
CGGACGTTAAAGAGGCAAACGGTCTTTCAAGACCTCTGCCAAGCGTGCCCACTGCGACTAAACGTTGCATCTATACGATATCTAACCGTCATTGTGAAAAGTGGCAAGAAAAAACATCCAAAAACATCCAGAAATGAAAATCAACAGTAACCAAGTAAAGAAAGCTTGCATCTAACTTAATATGAGAGTGTATTAGTTTGAATTTGTGATTCATTAAGTTTATAGGGTTCGCCGTTGGCACATTGGCACTCTCAGGGCCAAACGAAGCGTTCCCGGGGTGGATGGAGATGTTAAACGAGATGGAAAACTATAACGAAGCTCAACCCGCCAAGGCGGTTGTCGAAGAGCCTTCAGCCAATGTAATAAGCGCCTACCTCAAAGAGGTGCGCAAGGTACCCCTTCTGACTCCTGACGAAGAGAGGGTACTGGCCCAGAAATCAGAAGCCGGCGATGCCGAGGCCCGGGCAACATTCATAAAGTCCAATCTGAGGCTGGTAATAAAAATCGCCAAGGGCTACGCCAACAGGGGGCTGCCCCTGATGGATCTGATAGAAGAGGGCAATATCGGCCTCATCCGTGGTGTCGAGCGGTTTAAGTCCGAGAAGGGCTTTCGTTTTTCCACCTACGGCTCGTGGTGGATACGCCAGGCGATAGAGCGGGCGATCTTCAAGCAGGGCCGCACCATCCGCGTACCGGTACATGTGATGGAAGACATCGAGAAGCTACGGCGCACCGAGCGCAATCTGGAACGCGATCTCGGTCACATCCCCGGCCTGGAGTTGGTGTGCGATAAAACCGGCTTTGCCAAAGACTATATCGAACGCCTCAAGGGCTCGATCCACCCTGTGTGCTCCATCGAAACCCCCGTAGACGACTACGGCGAAATAACGATTCAGGACACCATCGCCGACGACAACGAATATACCCCTGAAAAGATGATCTTCGAGGGCGAACGCGAAGCGATCTTAAAGCGCGTAATCGACGCCCTTAGCGAGCGGCAGCGTGAAGTAGTCCTCATGCGCTACGGCATCAGCGGCGAAGAGCCCATGACGCTCAACGCCATAGGCGAGCGCCTCGGCGTCACCCGCGAACGGGTGCGTCAGATAGAGGGCGAGGCGTTAAACAAGCTGCGCCACCTGATGGCAAAAGTAGACGGCTCCAGCAACCTGGCGGCCTAGACAAAAGCGCGCCCCTTCGGCCAACGCCGGAGGGACGCGCTGCCACCTCGACGCCAGCGTTTGGGGTGCCAGGCCCCCCGCCCAAGGCGGCAATCGGGAGTTGGTCTCAAAAATTGTAGCGCAATCGGCACAAAATACTTCCTACACATTGACACCGCACGCGATATAGTGGTATCAACCCTTTTCCTTATTGAAAAATTACTCAGCCTTAGGAGGCTAGTTTTGGCAAATCATAAATCGGCACTGAAAAAACTTCGGCAGGACGTAAAACGCAATCTGCGCAACAAAGCGGTGCGCACCCGTTACCGCAACCTGATCAAGGCAGTTGGCTTGGCAGTGGAATCCGGCGACGCCGATCGCGCAACCGAAGCGCTCAAGGTATGTACCCCCTACCTGCAGCGTTCGGCCAGCAAGGGCGTCATCCACAAGAACAAAGCCGCCCGCACGATCTCGCGCCTCACCATGAAGGTTCAGAGCTTATCAGCCGAATAGCATAATTGGTTGGCAACGCTTTTTGTCAATTTCGCCGGGAGCTTCTTAGTTTCCGGCGTTTTTGCGTTTGTGGTTTTAATGCCCCCAGCGTTTCCATCTGGATTGTCGTTAGCGCCGTCACCCCCACCTAATTTCCCCTCGGCCACTGACTGCTCCAATATGGCCGTACTCCATCGCCTGTGCATCCCGATCCACAACTTCGTGGCATTATCGGAATCCACGGCCATGGGTGTGGTACGTTCAGCCACCGTGCCGTCGCTATCAGCATACGAATCGTCCCAGTACTCCTCGCGCTCCGGATTAATCCACATAACAACTATCCGCTGCCCCTCTGTCATGGCCTCCAATACCCGCTTGCGATCATCTGCGCCCAACTTGTTGACGTCTTG
>CAXMSR010000317.1:0-2051 GCA_964195725.1 uncultured Kiloniellaceae bacterium
ACAAAGAGGCTGGTGATGTTGTGCGCCTCCATAAGCCTTAGCGCGTCCACCGCCAGCGTATCGCCGGGGACGGTCTTTGGCCCCTCGGTCATCAGCTCGCCAGAGGAGTGGTCGAGAAAGGAGTAGTCCTTCTGGAAACCCCTGCGGATGTCGCCATCAGTGATGATCCCCTTAAGCTCGCCGCCCTTGCCGAAGACGCCGGTAAAGCCCAGCCCCTTCTCGGTGATGACGCAGATCGCCTCGCGCATGGGTTCGGTCTCGTCCACGCGCGGCACGCCGTCGGCGCCCACCATCAGGTCTTCGACCCTAAGCGTCAGCCTGCGGCCAAGCGCACCTGCGGGGTGAACCTGTGCGAAATCCTCAGCCGAGACGCCCCGCACCTCCATGAGCGCCGCCGCCAGCGCGTCGCCCATCGCCAACGCACCCGTGGTGGAAGCCATCGGGGCGAGGTTTAGCGGACACGCCTCATCATCAACCTTGACCAGAAGCACCACGTCGGCGCGGCGCGCCAGAGTTGACGCGGCTCCGCCCGTCACCGAGATCAGCTGCAGCTTCATGCGGTTTATCAGCGGGAGCAGGTCAACCAGCTCCGAGCTTTCTCCGGAGTTTGAGAGCGCGACCACAACATCGCCCTGGGAGAGTACGCCAAGGTCGCCGTGCGCGCCCTCGGCTGGATGGAGAAAGAAGGCTGGAGTGCCGGTGGAGCTGAAGGTGGCGGCGATCTTTTTGCAGATTATGCCGCTCTTGCCCATGCCCGTGAGCACCACCTTGCCCTTGCACCCTTCCAGGATACGCACGGCCTCGTCAAAGCTGGCGTCGAGGGACTCGGCCAGCGCCGTCAGGGTACGCGCTTCGATGTTCAGCACCCGCCTGCCCGTCTCAATCGAGCTCATGAGGTGGCTCTTCTTGCGCGGTCGATGGCTACCAGCGAGCGCATCAGCGGCTCAAGGCTGTCGAGTGCGACAGAGTTGGGGCCGTCGCAAAGGGCGTTGTCGGGGTCGGGGTGGGTCTCGATAAAGACGGCGTCGATGCCACAAGCTGCTGCGGCCCTGGCCAGGGCCGGTACCATCTCGCGGTCTCCGCCGCTGCGCCCACACGCCCCGCCGGGGGTCTGCACCGAGTGGGTGGCGTCGAAAACGACGGGACGCCCAAGGGCGGCCATGCGCGTCATACCCTGAAAGTCGACGACCAGATAGCGGTAGCCAAAGGTAGTGCCGCGTTCGGTGAAGAGCACCCCGCCACTGGAACCACTGCCTGCCTCTACCTTTTTGGCGGCGTTCTCCATATCTTCGGGGGCGAGAAACTGCCCCTTCTTGACGTTGACCGGTTTGCCGGTGCGCCCGGCGGCCACCAGAAGATCGGTCTGACGGCAGAGAAAGGCCGGTATCTGCAGGCAATCGAGCACTTGGCCCGCCAGCTGCGCTTCATCGGTGGTGTGGATGTCGGAGATGATCGGCACGTCGAAGCGGTCGCGGATACCCGCGAGTATATCGAGCCCCTTGTCGATGCCGGGGCCGCGAAAGTTCTCGACCGAGGTGCGGTTGGCTTTGTCAAAGGAGCTCTTGAAGATAAAGCCCGCGCCAAGGCGCTCGGCTATCTCTTTTATCTTACCGGCGGTCGCGACCACCAGCTCTTCGCTCTCGATGACGCAGGGCCCGGCGATAAACACCAGAGGATTGTCCCCCCCCACTTCAACCCCGCCTATTTTAACAGTTCTGGACGTCAACTACTTCAACCTCGCCTTTTTGTGGTCGAGCCCGGCCTTTACAAACGCCTGGAAGAGCGGATGCGGGTCGAGCGGACGCGATTTGAACTCGGGGTGGTACTGGCAGCCCACGAACCACGGATGGTCGGGCAGCTCGATAACTTCAACCAGCGAGCCGTCGGGGGCAAGCCCTGAGAGGATCATCCCCTTCTCCTGAAGCTCGTCACGGTATTTGTTGTTGAACTCGTAGCGGTGGCGATGACGCTCGCTGATCTGGGCGGTTCCGTAGGCCTTGTGGGCCAGCGTCCCCTGCTGGATGACGCAGGGGTAGGAGCCGAGCCGCATG
>CAXMSR010000318.1:0-2044 GCA_964195725.1 uncultured Kiloniellaceae bacterium
TGAATGCGTAGCGAAGCGGCCTCTTCACACAGTAGAGGCGCAAGAGGTACTCGACAGAGAAGATCAGTGTTATCCCCGCCTCGACGAGCGTCAACACCCCGCGCCACTCCTCGTCCAGGGTGGGCAGGCTCTCCACCATCACTGCCACGATGGAGACGACGATGAGCACCAGAAGCGCAATGTCGAAGGCCTTGCCCGCAGGGGTGTCGGCCTCGAAGATCACTTCGTGGACTTTGTCCCTTACGGTGAGGTCGGTTGGATTTGTCAAAGCACCCCCTCCAATTGCAAGAGCAGCTTCTTGACTTCGCCGGGCTCGCCGCTCTCCCATTCGCCCGAGAAACCGCCCAGGCCGTTGGCGGCGACAACCCTGTGGCAGGGCACGACGATTGGGAGCGGGTTTTTCCCGCACGCGCCGCCCACCGCGCGCGCTGCGGTGCCAAGCTCGTCGGCCAGCTCTCCGTAGGTCAACACCTCGCCGTAGGGTATCGCCTGCATCCTCGCCCATACCCTTCGCCGAAAGGGGGTCGCGTCTTCGCGAGCGGTCAACGGCAGCTCGAAGCGTTTGAGCTCTCCTGCGAAATAGCGCTCAAACTGAGCGGCGGCCTCCTTCAAGAGAGGTGAACGAGGGGCGGATAACTCCTCTCTGGAGTAGAGCCCGACCTCGGCCAAGACCCGCCGCCCCTCCTTATCCACTTGCTCGCTCAGCTTTATACGTCCGACGGGTGTCCCGACCACGGCGCAATCGCTCTTCATTTGATCCCTCTCCGTCAAAAACCGGCTGCGGCGCGCCTTAATATCGGCCGCTACGTGGCTTAACATTAGCTGCTACGCGCCTACAGGGGTATTATTCAATTACTGAACTACTATAAGTCCACTTCACTAAAAATTAAAGGAGCATAGCTATAATGACAGCCAAAGCCCAAGTGTTCGAACTCGCCAGCCATGTCAGCTACAACGACGACGCAGTGGTCTCTAAAACGCTGGTAAACAGAAAAACCGGCACCCTTACCCTTTTCGCCTTCGATGCCGGGCAGGGGCTGAGCGAGCACACCGCCCCCTTCGACGCGCTGGTGCAGATCCTCGACGGCCGCGCCAAGGTCACCGTCGGCGGCGAAGAGTTCGACGCCGAGACGGGCCAGCTCGTCATCATGCCCGCCGACGTGCCCCACTCGCTTACCGCCGACGAACGGTTCAAGATGCTCCTGACGATGATCCGCGCCTGACCTTTTTTGCGCCTCGCCGCATCTAAGTAATATGAACCGACACAATAGGAAAACTGCGATAGGACAACTGCGCCCACTTTGGAGAACCAGATGACCGGACTGCCCATAGACCCGATCTGCCATATGGAGGTCGACCCCGCCAACCCGCCCGGCGGCACCGCCGAGCACGAAGGGGTGGTCTACTATTTTTGCAACCCCCGCTGCAACGAGAAGTTCTGCGCCGACCCCGAGGGTGTGCTGGCCGCCTTTGACGAGGAGCAGGGACGGCGAAAAGAGCAGGATGAAGCGCCGACGCCGACGCCAGAAACACCACCGGCTGAACCGACGCCCTCTGCCGCGCCCTCTGCCGTTCTGGAGGTCACCGGCATGAGCTGCTCCGCCTGCGCCGCCAATATCGAGCGCGCTCTGGGCAAAGCTCCAGGCGTCATAAGCGCCAACGTCAACTTCGCCGTCTCCAAGGCCTACGTGAGCTTTGACGACAGGGTCACCGATCTTGACGCCCTCAGTCGCGAGATCGAGGGCGCGGGGTACGGGGTGAAAAAAGCCGGGGGCCTTCGCACCGTAGCGCTGGAGGCCGACCCGGCACAGGTGGCGGCGGTGTGCGCACTCCTCTCCGAGATGTCCGGCATCTCCAAGGCTTCGCCAACCGGGGAAGCCGCAATTATCGAAGCCAGCTACGAGCCCAAAGAGCTGCGGCTCTCGACGCTGATCGAAGCTCTCGACGCCGAGGGGTTCGAAGTGGCCCTTTCAAAGCGCACCTCGCTGGCATCGGACTCCGCCGCCGAGGAGTTTCGCGCCGTCCGGGTTCGCCTCATCGCAGC
>CAXMSR010000319.1:0-2030 GCA_964195725.1 uncultured Kiloniellaceae bacterium
CGGAGGTTTCGGAGTCCTGCGCCTTCTGGTCTCCGACATCACCAAGGCGCGAAAAGTCGTGATGGAAAAGCATTGGCCGTCACGGGTGGACAGCGTAGTCGCAGTGCGCGTCCCCGATACACCCGGAAGCCTCTCCAGGATACTGGGGCCGCTCTACGAAAAACGCCGGGACGTTGAGTATATGTACGCCTTCACCGGCTTCGCCTCCGGCGATGCGGTGATGATTTTTCGCTTTCGCGACAACGACAAAGCGATCGAAGCGTTAAAAGAGGAGGGGGTCGTGATTCTGGGGGCGAAAGAGTTTGGCCTGCTTGAGGCAGAAGAGGCCTAAGCGGATCAATCAACCCAACCAACGAAAAGGGTGCAAATGAGTACAGACGTATTTTCCCCAAAAAGAGTAGCCGTTATCGGAGCAGGCCCGGTCGGCTGTGTGCTGGCAGCGCACTTCGCCAACAACGGAATTGACGTAACGCTCTGCGACGTGGTCGAAGACCTGCTCGCCCCGGCAACAGACCCCGGCATCAAGATTGAAGGCGCCGCTACTGTCACCGGAAAGGTCGCACGCACGATCACATCGATTGACGAGCTGGCCGAGGACACCCCGGAGGTGATCTTCATCACCGTAAAAGCCACCGCCCTGGGGATAATCTCTTCGGCGATCGAGGCTTTCCACAAGCCCGGCGTCTGCGTGGTCAGCTGGCAAAACGGCATCGACACCGAGCTTGTCCTGGCCGAGCACATCGACCCCAAGTGGGTCTTTCGCGCAGTGGTCAACTTCGGCGTAAATCTAAAAGCGCCGTGCCACGTCCAGATGGGTTTTCACCACCCGCCCCACCACATGCAAGAGCTCGACGAGGAATCAAAGGCTTACACCCAGGGCATCTGCGAGCTATTGACAGACGCGGGGCTGGCGACGAAACGCGCCGAACGGCTGGTGGACAGCGTATGGCAAAAAGCCATATTGAATTCGGCACTTAGCCCTATATGCGCGGTCACTGGGATGACGATGTCCCAAGCCTTTCTCGACCCGTCGATCCACGAGATGATCGATGCGCTGATAAAAGAGGGGATCGCCATCGCGCGCGCCAACGAGATTCAGCTTGGGTGGAACTTCTACCGGCTGGGGATGGGCTACCTTCAGACTGCGGGGGACCACAAACCCTCGATGCTTGTCGATATCGAAAGCAACAGAAGGACCGAAGTGGAGTTCATCAACGGGCAGCTGATAAATTACGCCACACACGCTGGTGTAGAAGCACCGTACAACCGGATGATTCGGGCTATGGTGAAGGCTCTGGAGCCGTAATGGCCCAGCCGTGAACCGCAGGGGGGCCGACTTTAGGGTATGAATGTCTAAGCATCTGTAATTACAGGAGTTTTGCACTATGAATATGGCCGACGCACTAGACCGCGCGAGGTGTACCTTCCCCCAGCGCGAAGCATTGATATGTGGCGACACCCGCCTCACCTACGAGCAACTTTCCGAACAGGTGGCGCAGGTCGCCTCCGGCCTGCTCGGTACCGGGGTCGTCAAAGGCGACCGCGTATGCCTCTATCTGAACAACCGCGCCGAGTTCCTCATCGCCCACTACGCCGCCATGAAGATCGGGGCGATCTGCGTCTCGCTCTCGCACATGCTGAAGATGGACGAGGTCACCTCGCTCGTCAACGACTGCAAGGCAAAAGTGCTCATCACCGAAGCGAAGCTCACCGTCAACGTCCCCGAAAAAACCGCCATCACCTCGGTGGAGAATATCGTGGCGCTCGACGGGGCCCCGTGCGACATCACCTGGGAGGCACTGCACGGCGACGTCCCCGAGGGCTTCGCCACCTGCACCACCGGCCCAGGCGACCCCGCCACCATCATCTACACCTCGGGCACCACCGGCGTCTCCAAGGGGGTAGTGCTGACCCACGGGAACCTCGTCTCCAACACCAACGCCAGCAAATATATGTGCAAGATGAAGGGCGAGGACAGGGCACTGCTCTTTTTGCCCATGTCGCATTCTTTTGCGCAAAACTTCATAATG
>CAXMSR010000320.1:0-2027 GCA_964195725.1 uncultured Kiloniellaceae bacterium
CGGCGCGCTCGATTTTTGCCAGCCCCCTGCCCGCGACGAGCGGGTTGGGGTCTTTGGTGGCGACAACCACACGCGAAACCCCGGCGGCTATCACAGCGTCGGCACACGGCGGCGTGCGCCCGTGGTGCGAGCAGGGCTCGAGGGTGACGTAGAGGGTCGCGCCGCGCGCGTTCTCGCCCGCCTCGTCAAGCGCCACCACTTCGGCGTGGGCCAGCCCGGCGGCTTTGTGGTAGCCCCGGCCAACAATGCACCCTTCTTTTACTATTACGCAGCCCACCATAGGGTTGGGGTGGGTGCGCCCTGCGCCCCTGGCCGCCAACTCCAGCGCCAGACACATGTAGCTGCGCTCAACGGAGGTCATCATCGCTTCAATAGGTCTCGCAGCGTTTCCATGAACTCGTCGAGATCGCGAAATTCCCTGTATACGGAGGCAAAGCGGACGTAGGCGACGCCGTCGAGCTCGCGAAGCGCGTTCATCACCGCCTCGCCGACGACGCTGGACTCGACCTCTTTCTGGCTCTTTTCCTGTACTTCGGATTCGATGCGGGTAGCCACCTCTTCAATCGTTTGGGCGGAGATCGGCCTTTTTTCGCAGGCCTTGGTCAACCCGGCGACGACCTTTTGGCGATCGTAGGGTTCGCGGCTGCCATCTTTTTTGATGATGAGCGGCATGATCTCTTCCACGCGCTCGTAGGTGGTGAAACGGCGAAGGCACGATTCACACTCGCGGCGGCGGCGGATGACGTCGGCTTCCTTGGTCATCCTTGAGTCGATCACCCGGTCCTGATTCTCGGAACAGAAGGGGCAGCGCACTATTTCGCTCCTTTGGCTTCGTCAACCGGCCTGACCGCTTGAGGCTTTGTAGCTACAATATCGAGCGTCAGGGGTTGGTCGATGGCGGCGCGTTTTCGAGGTTGACCAGCTCTACGCCCGCTTCAGTTAGCATATCCAGGCTTAAATCGTCGGCATAGCCCGCAAGGTAGTAGACTTTTTTGATGCCGGCGTTGATGATCATTTTTGTACAGATGATACACGGAAGGTTTGTGCAGTAGAGGTCGGCTCCATCCACGCTTATGCCGTGGGTGGCCGCCTGGATGATCGCGTTTTGCTCGGCGTGAAGCCCCCGGCAGAGCTCGTGGCGCTGGCCCGACGGGATTCCCATCTTGTCGCGCAGGCACCCTATGTCAAGGCAATGCGACACCCCGGTGGGCGCGCCGTTGTAGCCGGTGGACAAAACGCGCTTGTTGCGCACGAGGATCGCGCCGACTTTGCGCCGCGTACAGGTGGAGCGGGTGGATACCAAGTTGGTGATATCCGAGAAGTATTCTTCCCAAGAGGGGCGCTGTTTCATCTTCTCCCTCCTCAGGCTAGCGCACGACATGCGCGTAGAAGGGAAATCTCCTGCAAAGATCGCCGACGCTGACGCGCACCTGGGATTCGACTGCGGGGTCGCCGCAGTTTTCGATCACTCGGATCATCAAGGCCCCTATCTCTTTCATTTCATCGGGCCCCATGCCTCTGGTGGTGACTATCGGCGTGCCGATGCGAATGCCGCTGGTGACGGTGGGTTTGCGGGTGTCGTAGGGCACCGCGTTCTTGTTGAGCGAGATAGCGGCGCGATCGAGGCTGGCTTCTGCCTCTGCTCCGGTCAGCTCAGTGCCGCTAAAGTCTATTACGAACAGGTGGTTGTCGGTGCCGCCGCTGACCACGTTGTAGCCCGCGTCGATGAAGGTCTGGGCGAGCGCCTTTGCGTTTCGCACGATCAGCTCGGCGTAGGTTCTAAACGCCGGGCTCATCGCCTCTTTAAAGGCCACGGCCTTGCCTGCTATCGAGTGCATGAGCGGGCCGCCCTGAAGTCCGGGGAAGACCGCCTTGTCGATAGCCTTGGCGTACTCTTTGCGACACAGCACGAGCCCGCCCCTGGAACCGCGAAGGGTCTTGTGGGTGGTGGTCGTGACTATATCGGCGTAGGGCACCGGGTTGGGGTGCGCGCCGCCCGCCACCAGCCCGGCGATGTGGGCCATGTC
>CAXMSR010000321.1:0-2014 GCA_964195725.1 uncultured Kiloniellaceae bacterium
CTTCGTCCAGCCGCGCAGCCCTGTGGTTGGCCGCGTCGATCGACAGCACAACCTTCCTGTGTACCGCGTCCACGCGATCGCTGACTCCCGAGAGCCGCTCGGCGACGCCTACCCAGCCCTTCCGGGGATAGTTTGTCGGCAGCTCAAGGTCGCCCTCGGCACTGTTCTCAAGGATTTCGACAAAGTCGAGCGCCACTGCCCGCGCCTGAAAGTAGTAGTCGGCGGCCTGTTCAAAGTAGCCCAGCCGCTCGAAGACCCGGCCCGTGGCCCACAGGTCTTCATGGGCGCGCTCCGGGTCTACGCTCATGGCGGTCTCGAACGACGCGATGGCGCGCACCGAATCCCCCATCTCGGCAGCGCACCAGCCTATGGTCCTTAGCGATTGCGCGTAGAGCCGACGCTTGGGGGTTACCAGCACGAGCTGCGAGATAGCCACCTTGAAGAGCTTTTCGCGGCTGTCTTCGTCTATCCCCTCGGTCCTTAAGGCCGCCTGATGGATGACGCGCCCCCGCACCAGACGAAGCCGGTCGACAAGGGCGCGGCTTATCACGCGATCAGGGTGTGCCTGGGCCGCCTTGAGCGCTTCGCCTATCCGCTCGATGGCGACGCTGGAGTCGCCGTCGTCATAGGCCATCAGCGCGAGGGTGTGGCGCGCATAGACGCGCCAACGGGCTACCTCCACCTTCTCCAGCAGGAGCTTTGCGCGCTCGAATTGGCCCGCCATGTAGTAGCTTTGACCGACGCGGTAGTTCATGGCGTCGGGCTTCTGGAAGCGTTTGCCCTCTATCAGCTCGCCCGCCGCCACGATCTCGTCAAAACGCCCCATCTCGAAGGCGTACTCGGTTATCATCTCCAGCGCCGTCCCGCCAAAGGCACCGGGCGTCGAGCTCAGGCCGGTTAAAAGCGTCAGGGCTTCGTCTACCCTGCCCGACTCCATGAGCGCCCAGGCGCGAAAGTATTTTTCCGCCCTGTTCGCATCCTGGGCTTCGGGCAGGCGCGCAAGCGCACGTCCCCATTGGCCCATAAGGACCTCGGAGATGCCCGCATTTTTGGGCAGCGCCGCGTGTGCGGTCGGCAAGGTGCAAAGTGCCCCTGCCGCCAGCGCCAATATCAGGCAGAACCTTACTGCGCGGTCCATTCGGTATTTTCATCCTGAATGTTAACGGTCCAGGCGTTTATCGCGGCGCGCTTGACGATCATCGACACCGGCTCGGGAGCTTCAGTCCCCATCTCGTACAGGTTAACAGCGTGCTCACCCGAGGTCAGGCGAACCTCGAAGAGCTCAAGCGCGAGCCCCCTTGAGAGCACGTCAAGCTCTGACGTCGAGAGAGGACGCGAGAAGATGACCTTGCCGTCCAGCGCGAGGGAGAGCCCCCGGTCGCTCCAGTCGCTGGCCTTGCCCTTCATGAAGATGAGCACCCGGCCCGTTTCGCCCTCGACCATCTCGCGGGCGAGCGCTTCGAGCTCTTCGCGGATCGTCTCTACCTCGCCGGCGATGCGTTCGATGCGCTCTTCGTAGTCGCGTACCGATTTCTCGGCTTTTTCGGCGTCGGTCAGCTCCTTGGCCCATCCGGGCGCAGCGGCGCAAAGGGCCAGGAGGATAAACACCGTCAGTCTTTTCATCATCTGCTATACCTCGCCGAATTCATTCGGTTGCTCAGATATATTCTACTCCACCGGGTACCTTCTACTTTTTGACTCGTACGCGCTCTTTTTCGGCGATGGGGTTTATGCCAAACGCGGCCCACCGCTTTTGGAGCGACTCGTCGCTCAGCCGGCGCGGGCCAATAATCGTAGCCTGACGCCGCACCGGGTCGTCGGGGTTTTCTATAATATAGAGCACCGCTTTGGCCCCGGTGCCCAGATCGCTGAAGAGCTCTACCTCTATCTCAAGGTCCTCGACGCCCGTTATCCAGAGGGCGCTGTGACGATAGCGCGAGTCGCCGTCAAAAAGGAGCCTCACGCCGGGCGCGGCGGTGCGCGACACGTCGGGGTCGGGATCCTGGGGAGAGGT
>CAXMSR010000322.1:0-2009 GCA_964195725.1 uncultured Kiloniellaceae bacterium
TCATGATCGCGGCGTGGTGCGGTGTGGCCAACAGCGTGCCGCCCATGGTTTCTGTGGGAGTGCGCCCCAACCGTCACACCGAAGTGGGCATCCAGGAAAATAAGGCGTTCAGCCTCTCCGTCACCTCGGTGGCGATGGCGAATAAGGCCGACTACTGCGGAATCTATGGCGGCGCCAAGGTGGACAAGTCCGAGGTGTTCGCTACCTCCACCGGCGTGCTTGAAGGCGCGCCGATCATCGACGAGTGCCCGCTTGTGCTCGAATGCCGCCTGGTACGGACGATAGAGCTTCCGACGCATCTGTTGCACATCGGCGAGGTGATCGAAACACACGCCGAAGAGAGCTGCTGCGTGGAGGGCGTGCCCGACCTGGGGCTTATTGACCCGCTCATCTTCTCCATGTCCGACCGCCAGTACTGGCAGATCGACAAAGAGCCGGTGGCGCGCGCCTTTGACGTGGGGAAAAAGCTCAAGGGATAGCTTTGCCGGGGTAGGGGCTGGTGCAGACCTCTGGCGGCTAGCCGCCGATGCGGCTCATCTGCAGGGAGGTGGCTTCGGTGATATCGTCGAGGGAGTGGCCTTTGGGTTTATCGAGCACCGCTTCGTTCATTATCCGCGCTAGCTCGTTGTTGTCAGAGCCGTCGCGCAGTGGCGTCATGAGGTCCGCCTCGTTGGTGGAGAAGAGGCAGCCGCGCAGTTTGCCCTGGGCGGTGAGCCGAAGCCTGTTGCAGCTTGCGCAGAAGTGGTTGGAGAGCGGGCTGATGACGCCGATGCGTCCGCCGCCGGGGAGCATGAAGGAGCGGCTTGGCCCCGCTGCCGAGGCGGGCTGGGCCAGCTCATCGGAGAGTTCGTAGCGGGTGGCGATGGTGGCGAGGATATCGTCGGCGCTCAAAAGGCGTGATTTGTCCCAGCTCTCTGAGCGGCTGGGCATGTGTTCGATAAAGCGCACCTCTACCGGGTGGGTGGCGGCAAAATCGGCAAAATCCAGAAGCTCGCCGTCGTTTACCCCTTTTATAGCCACCACATTTATCTTCACCGGCTTTAGCCCCACCGCGATGGCGGCGTCGATACCCGCCAGCACTTTGTCGAGCCCCTCGGAGCGGGTGATCCTCTTGAAGACCTCGGGGCGCAGGGTGTCGAGGCTGATGTTTACCCGTTTTAACCCTGCCTCTGCCAGCTCTTGTGCCATCGGCGCCAGCAGCGTGCCGTTGGTGGTCAGCGACAGCTCGGTCAAGCCCTCAAGGTGCGAGAGTTCCCGGATAAAATCCACGATACCACGGCGCACCAGGGGCTCGCCACCGGTGACCCGTACCTTTGTTATCCCCAGCCGCACCGCCACGCCAACGACCCGCAAGAGCTCTTCGTAGCTCAGGATGGTGGAGTGCTCTACCGGCATGACGCCCTCTTCGGGCATGCAGTAGACGCAGCGCAGGTTGCAGCGGTCTGTTACCGAGATGCGCAGATAGTTGATCGAGCGCTTGAACTTGTCGGTGAGCTTGGTGTTGGTGTTCATTGCAGTGCGTCCATTGCGCCGGGCTCGTCGGCGTCGAGGGTGACGGGTTCGTCGCCCTCCTGCGCGCTCCATTCGCCACCGTAGGGTGGCTCAAGGGCGATTTCTCTGAACAGGGGAGCGGTTCCGGCGATGAAGGCTCCCTGAAACGAACGCTTTGAGCCAGGCCCGGCCAGCTCGCCGGTGTCGGCGTCGATCCGGGCGTACTCAATTCCCTGGGGAACGGGGAAGTGGCCGCCGCGCCATTTTTTGGTTGCTGTGTCCATAAACTCTTTCCAGATGGGGGCTGTGACGCTGCCGCCGGTCTGCCCCTTGCCCATAGAACGCCCGTCATCATAGCCCACCCACACCGTAGTTATCAGGTCGGGCGTAAAGCCTGAGAACCAGGCGTCGCGCATGTCGTTGGTGGTGCCGGTCTTGCCCGCGCAGGGAACATCCAGGCCACGCGCGCGCCGCCCGGTGCCCTCGGTGATGACCGACTGCATCATATAGTTGATCAG
>CAXMSR010000323.1:0-2005 GCA_964195725.1 uncultured Kiloniellaceae bacterium
CGTATGTATTTCGTAATCGTCCCGCTCTGCCTGCTCGCGGTTATGGGCGAGCGCAATCTGCTGCGCACGCGCATAGGCAGGGCCTTTATCGCCGTAAGAGACCGCGACATCTCGGCTGAAGTGCTGGGGGTCAACCTGCTCCGGTACAAGCTCATGTCCTTTGGCCTGAGCTCTTTTTACGCAGGGTGCGCCGGTGCGCTGTGGGCCTACTTCTTCAAGGTCATTACCCCTGAGAGCTTCACCTTCGAGGTGTCGATCTTCTACCTCGCGGCGATCATCGTAGGAGGCATGGGGACGATCATAGGCCCCATCTTCGGCGCGGTCTTCATGACTCTCGTCCCCGAGGGGCTAAAGTTGCTAACACAGGTGCTGGAGCCGGTTATCACCAACGCCCAGGTTCACCTCTCGCCGATGAAAGGCGTCGTCTTCGGCGCTCTCATCGTGGGCTTTCTCCTCTTCGAGCCCCATGGTTTGGCCGAGATATGGAAGAGGGTTCAACGTTATTTCAGGCTTTGGCCTTTTAAGACGTAGTACATAACAGCATGTTTTATTACCCGTAACCTTATTAAAGAAGGAGTCAAACAGAATGAAAAAACTGCTTATTGGAATTTCTGTCGTATTGCTCTCTCTAGGCGTGTGCTTTACCAGCGCCTTGGCTGAAGACGAAATAGTCTTCGGCGAGACCGCCCTGATCACCGGTGTATTCGGCTTTGCCGGCGGCGAACTCCACGAAGGGATAACGGATTACTTTAACTACACCAATGAAAACGGTGGCATAAGAGGTCGCAAGATCAAGCATGTTTTTGAAGATTGCGGCTATAAAGTAGACTGCTCGGTAGCAGCTTTCAAAAAGATACAGGCCGAGCACAAGCCGCTCTTTTACAGCGGGGACTCCACAGGCTTCATAAAAGCGATTAATCCCGAGCTCTTGGCGACTGAGAACACCCTGATGAGCGGCGTCTCTTTTGCCACCGAGTTGACCGACGAGAAAGCCTATCCCAAGTCCTTCATGATCGGCCCCAGCTACGGCGACCAGATGGCGATCCTTCTGACCCACGCCGCCAACGAAAAACCCGGCGCCAAGGTAGCCATCGTTCACAGCGACAGCGGTTTTGGCCGCGACCCCATCAAGGTCAGCATCGCCAAGGCCAAAGAGCTCGGCCTCGACCTGGTTGAAGTCATCACCACCAAGCCCGGCAGCGTAGACGTAACCACCGATGTATTGAAGCTGCGCCGCAAAAACCCCGACTACATCCTCTTCCACGGTTATGTGCTTAGCCCCATCAACGAGTTCATGCAGCAGATTCGCGACCTCGGCCTGAAGACAAAGTTCATGGGCACCTACTGGTCTTCGAGCGAGCTGATGATAATGAAGGGCGGCGAGAGCGCCGACGGTTATCTGGGCGTCATGCATCTGAACTACTTCGACATGGAAAGCTCGCCGGGCAAAGAGTGGGACGCCATGCGCGCCTACAATAAAAAAGTCCACCCCGACAAGACGAGCCGCCCCAACTTCTACATGTTCGGCTGGTTCCAGGGCATGGTATGGGCCGAAACGATCGGGCGCACCCTCGACGCAGGCAAAGAGCTTACCATCGACAACCTGCGCGCCACGCTGAACTCCATCGAGAAATGGGACACCGGCGGCATCGCGTCCGTCCCCGTCACCGTACGAAACAACTCGATCCCCTTTGGCAGGATATTTCGGGCCGACATGGCCAAGGGACGTTACGTACCCGTTTCGGAAACAATCGAGATCAAATAGACAAATATGGAAAATATTCTTGAAATCAACAATATAGAGGTTGTCTACAACAAGTCCGTGCAGGTTTTGCGCGGCCTCTCCCTCTCCGTACCCAAGGGGGGCATCGTTGCCCTCCTTGGGTCCAACGGGGCGGGAAAATCGACGACCTTGAAAGCGGTCTCCGGCCTGTTGGAGCTAGAAGACGGCGAAGTTATCGACGGACAGATCAACTTCAAGGGAGAGCCGGTCAAAGCGGCGGGC
>CAXMSR010000324.1:0-2001 GCA_964195725.1 uncultured Kiloniellaceae bacterium
TAAGGCGGGGTCAAAGTGAGCGCACTGCACGCAGGCGTGTAGGTCGCCAGCGCATTTGGGGCATTCGTCGTTGCGAAAATAGGGCGGCGGGGGCAGCGGAGAGCCGCAACGGGCGCAGTTCATCGCTATACGCCGTACCCTGTGGCGCGGGGGCGCTTGGCTTTTTTGGCCATGTCCAGGCGGTTGGCGAAGCCCTGTTTCGTGAGATAGGGCAGCCCCGTAGCCTTGAACGCCTCCACCAGCTGTCGCCGTGTCGCGTCGAGGTCTTCGGCGAAGACGCCCATCTTCTCCAACTTGCGCTCGAAGACTTCGTTGGTGCCGGGGAAGGTGGCGGTCACCTCCAGGGTGACTTTAAAGATATTTTGGTAGGCGTAGTTGCACGTCAGGTCGCGTATCTCGACGCGCACCCCTTCCAGGGTGGTTATCGTCTCGAAGTGTGCTTCGGTGGTGCTCATCAGTCGATAGCCTCGATCCAGCCATAGGGGTCTTCGGCGTCGCCCATCTGGATGGCGCAGAGCTTTTCATAGAGCTTGGTGACGATGGGTCCGGCTTTGCCGTCTTTGCAGTAGACGTACTCTTTGTCGCGGTGGGTTACCGATTCGACAGGGGTGATGACGGCGGCGGTGCCCAGGCATCCGGCTTCGTCGAAGGTGGCGAGCTCGTCCAGGGCCACCGGGCGGTGTTCGACTTTGAGCCCCATGTCCTCGGCTATCTGTGCCACGCTTAGTCTGGTGATAGAGGGCAGGATCGACTCGCTGGCCGGGGTGACAAACCTGTCGCCGATGATGGCGAAGAAGTTGGACGAGCCCGACTCGTCGATGTACTTGTCCTCTTTCGCGTCGAGGTAGAGCACCTCGGAAAACCCCTTGGCCTTGGCCGCCTTGGTGGCGCGCATGCTGGCGGCGTAGTTGCCGCCCACCTTTACGTCGCCCAGGCCGCCGGGCACTGCGCGGTGTATTTCTTCTTCCACCACCAGTTTTACCGGGGTGAAGCCCGCCTTGTAATAGGGGCCCACCGGGGTGACGAAGACGACGAAGAGGTACTCGGTGCTGGGTGTTACGCCTACCTGCGCCGACACACCCATGAGGAAGGGGCGCACATATAGGCTGGCACCGGCGCTGCCATAGGGGGGCACAAAGCGCCCGTTGGCCTTGACCGCGCGGTGCACTGCGTCGCGAAAGATATCCACCGGCACCGGCTCCATCAGTATCTTCTTGGCGCTGCGCTGGAAGCGTTTGGCGTTTTCGTCAAGGCGAAACGTCTGGAACTTGCCGTCGGGCCGCGCGAAGACCTTTAGCCCCTCGAAGATCTCCTGGCCGTAGTGCAGGCAGGTAGAGGCCATGTGCATCGTTATGGTGCGATCGGTCGTCACCTCGCCCTCGTCCCACTTGCCGTCCTTGAAGCGGTAACGGACGTTGGCGTCGGTGTCCATATAGGAGAAGGGGAGGTTGGCGAAATCCAGATTTGCACGTTCCATATTCAAAAATCCTCATAATTGGTCATTTGATTTAGTGCGTTAAGCGACAGATAATACCCTTGGCGCGTCCACGGGCGCAAGCCCGGTATTGGTGTCGCGTCCAGGCGCAAAGCACTTGGCTCCGGGCTTAAGCCGGGAGGTTAAACAAAGCGCTCCATCAGGCCGCGCACGCCACGGGCAAAATCGTCCTCGCCGTAGTTTGTCAAGAGCTCGCGTACCACCTCCTGCGCCCGCGCCCGAAGCGACGGGTGGTCTAGATCGGCGACCGATTCCAGCAGCCCCGCGCGACGGCCCGCCATGTAAAGGCGCTGCTCACCTTTTGGCAGCGCCAGAAATTCATCGCATTTGCCCAGCAACAGCTCCCGCTCGGTCGCCACGTCGCCCTCCAGGTCGCCCAAAAGGTTTAAAATGTGATCGCTCACAAGCCTTGTGCGGGTGACGTCCAGAGCGCTGATGAAGGTCTTGATCTCTTCGACCGTCTCCACGTCGTCCATGACGGTGAGCCTGCCCGTGTCGAAGGCCTC
>CAXMSR010000325.1:0-1992 GCA_964195725.1 uncultured Kiloniellaceae bacterium
CGAGGGGCGGACGTTTTTTCTCGTAAACCTTTAACTGCCTTAAATCAAAGGATAATTCAAGTCGAGATCTTCTTTTTCGGCGATTACGTATTTGTGCAGATAAAATATAAAAACTACAAAAGAGTAGCGGAAGGCCGTAAATCTACAATTTTGGACTAAAAACAGGGGAGGCGAGCGGCCTTCTGGAAATGTTACAGATCTGTATGGTCGGCGAGGGTGGTGGTACAAAAGTGTAAGAGTATGGCAAGGGGGTTTTTTATGCCTAAATGCAGTAGTTACGAGTATTTAAGGATTTAATAAGGCTGTGGTACGACGATTGCAAACAAACAGGTGCCACAATCTTAAAGTTTGTCCTGTCCAGACACCTTAGTCAGGCGGACCGTTAAATTTGATGTCGTACTCTCACTTGCTAGGAGAAAATGTGTTAACGCTCAAAGGACTGTTTTCTGCTGTGCCAGCTCTGCTCCTTATTGCCGCGCCCGCCTTGGCGGAGAGCGGTATGGACAGAGCCCTGCTCGATTCCTCCAACACTATGTTTGTCCTGATCGGTGCGATTATGATCCTGGCCATGCACGGCGGCTTCGCTTTTTTGGAGGTCGGCTCGGTCAGAAAAAAGAATCAGGTCAACGCTCTGAACAAAATCCTCTGTGAGTTCGGGTTCTCCACCCTGGCCTATTTCCTTATCGGCTACCCACTGTCTCGCGGCGTCTCTTTTCTGGTGCCAGTGGGCGAGATGGAGGCGCAAAACGGTTTCGCCTATGTGCAGTTCTTTCTCTTTCTCGGTTTTGCCGCTTGTATCCCGGCTATAATCTCGGGGGGCGTGGCCGAGCGTTCAAAGTTCTGGACCAACTCGTTGGCGGGGATAATCTTCGTCGCCATAGTCTATCCGTTGATCGAGGGTTTCACCTGGGGGCAGTTCTCCGGCGGTCTCGGTAGCAGCGACGGCTGGTTGGCCGCCAAGTTCGGCGCACCCTTCCACGACTTTGCCGGTTCCGTCGTCGTTCACGCCACCGGCGGTTGGCTGGCGCTCCCGGCGATCATGCTCCTGGGCGCGAGGGCCAAAAGGTATGAGTCCGATTCGATCAAGATCAGCTCGATCCCCTTCCTCGCGCTTGGCAGCTGGATACTAATCGTCGGCTGGTTTGGTTTCAACGTGATGAGCGCCGGGAACATAAGAGAGATATCGGGGCTGGTGGCGATAAATTCGCTGATGGCGATGGTGGGCGGCACGCTCGCGGCGTTGGTGGTCTCGCGCAACGACGCGGGCTTTGTCCACAACGGCGCGCTGGCCGGGCTGGTGGCGGTGTGCGCCGGGTCTGACCTTTACCACCCGATAGCGGCGCTGATGGTGGGCGCGGCGGCGGGCATCACTTTTGTCTTCCTCTTTCAGGTGGAGCAGGAGCGCTGGAGGATCGACGATGTGCTGGGCGTGTGGCCGCTGCACGGCGTGTGCGGTGCCTGGGGCGGTATCGCGGCGGGCATCTTTGGCCAGGAGGCTCTGGGCGGCAAGGGCGGCGTATCGTTCTTTTCGCAGCTGATCGTCACCATCGGCGTGGTGGGCTTTTGTCTCGTCGTCTCCACGCTGGTTTACAGTGTGCTTAAAAAAACGGTCGGCATACGGCTCGACGCCCACGAGGAGCTGATCGGCTCGGACCTCGCCGTACACATGATCGAGGCCAACCCGGAAGAGGCGTTCTAGCACTGGCCCTTTTTTGCCGCTTTGGCCGCTTTGCCCGTTTAATTTGCCGGGTAAAAATACTTTTCTGCGTAAATAAGCCCCTCGCCGGGGCATGGAGATAAAAGATGAAACTGGTAGTGGCGATTATTCAACCCGAAAAGCTGTCCTCTGTTAAAAGCGCGCTTTTTAACGCCGAGATAACGAAGATGACCGTCACCCGCGTGCGCGGCTGCGGGCAGCAGGGTGGCTACGAAGAGAGCTATCGCGGTCAGATTCACTCGGTGAACCTGCTCGACAAGATTCGGGTCGAGGTA
>CAXMSR010000326.1:0-1976 GCA_964195725.1 uncultured Kiloniellaceae bacterium
AAGAAATCGTAGGTGAGGATCACCGGCGTCTGGTACTTCTCCGCCAGCCATAACGCCAGCTCGGTGAGGTGGTAGCTCTCCTCGACGTTGGCGGGGGCCAGAACTATGCGGGGGCTGTCGCCCGAGCCGCCGTAGACGCAGATATTGAGATCGCTCTGTTCCGTCTTTGTAGGTAGACCGGTGGAGGGGCCGCCCCTCTGGGCGTTGATTATCACCGAGGGAACCTCGGCCATGACGGCAAGGTTTAGCACCTCCGACATCAGCGAGAGGCCGGGGCCGCTGGTGGCCGTAACCGCACGCTTGCCGCCATAACCCGCACCCACCACGCAGCCGATAGAGGCTATCTCGTCCTCCATCTGCACCACCGCGCCACCTGTCTTTGGCAGCTCTCTTGCCAGGTACTCCATGATCGGTGTTGCGGGCGTTATGGGGTATCCGGCATAGAGGGCCACCTTCTGATCGACGCAGGCGCGCGCTACTGCCTGGTGCCCGCTCACCAGTTCCACCGCGAGGGGCTCTCCGATGAGGTGGCTAAAGCTCACCCCCTCCACTTTCTCGATTTTATCGCGGGCGTATTCCACACCCAGCTCGAAAGCGCGCAGATTGCCAGCCTGGACGGCCTCGCTCGCTTTGTAGAATTTTTTGCCGATAATTGCCAAAAAGGCCTCGGCGGGCAGATCAAAAAGCGCCGCCAGCGCACCCAGAGCCACCAGGTTTCTGCCACGGCGGCTGGACATGGCCTCTTGCGAGAGATCCATCAGCGGTACACCGTAGTGGATGATGTCGGGGTCCAACTTGGAGACCATGGACTCACCCTCTGCGACTTCACCCGGAGGTCTGTTGTCGTAGATGACTACGCTGCCCGGATGGAGCTGATGGATCTGTTCGCTGCTGTACTTGTCGTCCAGGCTCACCAGTATGTCCACCGCGTCGCCCTGGGTGAGTACGGGCTCTTCGCCAAAACGTGCGTGTGTGACGCATTTTCCGAAGCCGCGAATCTCGGAAGGATAGGAATCGAAAGCCAGCGCGTAAAGCCCCGCGCTGCCTGCGGCCAAATTCAATATGGCCCCGGCCGCGATAGTGCCCTCGCCTGACATGCCGCAGATTTCTACTGTTATTGTGCTCTTGTGCAAGATTCCTATACCTCCGTCCACCACGAGGTGTTGATTCGGATACCCTCGATGTTGAGATAGCTCTGTTTTCTTTTCGTCGCATGTCCGTCATGGCCCAAAACATTACAGGCAGCCAACCGGCCCAGGGCTTCGGCGTTGTTCCATCCCACCGAGACCCAGTAATTGTTCATCTCGGGGCTGTATACTTGTGCTGCGTCGCCAGCCGCGTAGATGCCCTTGGCGTTTGTCTTGAGATGCTCGTCAACGATGACGCCCTTGTCCAGGTGGAGCCCTGTGCGGCCCAGCACAGCCACTTCCGGCTCATAGCCGAAAAAGCCTCCGACGATGTCGAAGGTTTCCACTTCTCCGTCCTTGAAGTGACAACTTATGCCGCCAGCCGTGGGGGTGCAGTTGGAGAATGGTATATCCGCGCGCACCGTTATGCCCTGTTTGCTCAACGACTCGACTATGCGCGAGGCGAGCGTCTGGTCGAGCTCAAGGGGCCAAAACGCCTCGTCCCAGAGGGAGAGGGTGACCTCTTTACCCGCCTTTCTTAGCGATCTGGCGAAGCGTACGCTGACCAGATCGCCTCCTATGAGGAGAATCCGCTCGGCGTTTTTCAGCTCATTTTTCCAATGCCGGGCATCGACAAGGGTTTTCAAGGTGCGGATGTGACTCGCAGAGTGCTTCAGCTTTTCAGGGATGCGCGGTCTGCCGCCGGTGGCGAGAATGGCTGTATCGAAGTGAATCCGTTCCTTGTGGTCGAGAAGAAGGGAGCTGCCGGCGGTATCAATTTCCACCACTTTTTGGCCCAGCCGGAGCTTGATGTCCCGGAGCTTGTAGTCTTCGGCAGTGCGCAGCCAA
>CAXMSR010000327.1:0-1975 GCA_964195725.1 uncultured Kiloniellaceae bacterium
ATCGCGCCCACAAAGAGGCTGGGGGCGAAGACCCCGCCGGCGTTGCCCGAGCCCAGGGTCAGGCCGGTGGCGAAGATCTTTGCCAGCGCGAGCATGATGAGGGCCGCGCCGACCAGCTCGCCGGAGATTACCATCTCAATGTGCTCGTAGCCGTCGCCCAGAACTTCAGGGTAGAAGATGCCGACCGACCCCGCCAGAAAGGCTCCCAAAAGGGGCTTGACCCTTGTGGAGGCTCCCCAGCCGCTGAAGCGATCAGAGAGGTAGTAGAAGCTGCGGATAAAGAGCACGCCCACAAAGGCGACGATAACGCCGAGCAGAAGATAGAGCGGAATCTCCCAATGGCTGCCGAGCGCATATTCGGGTACGTGAAACGCTGGCCGGTTCCCTTCGAAAAAGCGGGTGACCAGAGTCCCGATCCCGGCGCTGATGACCACCGGGGTCAGGTTGGCGGCTGAAAACGAGCCCAGCAGCACTATCTCGTGGGCGAAAAACACACCCGCCAGCGGCGCGTTGAAGGTGCCCGCTATGCCCGCCGCCACGCCGCAGGCCACCAGCGTTCGCAGCCTGTCTTTGCCCATGCGCAGCGTCTGGCCGACGATCGACCCGATTGCGCCGCCGATCTGCGCAATAGGCCCCTCGGTGCCTGCCGAGCCCCCGGTACCGATGGTTATCGCCGACGCCAGCGCCTTTACCAGCACCGTGCGTTTTTTAAAGATCGCGCCACGCAGGTTGACTATCTCAAGAAAGCGCGGCAGCCCATAGCCATGCACCTGTCCGGGAAATATCACGTCCATAAGCGCCAGCAGTATCGCCCCCACCACCGGGATGAGGGGCAAAAGCAGCAGGTAGGGCCAGCCCGAGTCGAGCTTTAGCAGGCTCTCGCCCGTTGTGAAGACGGTGGCGCGGACCATATGGATGAGCTGACGGTAGAGGATGTTGCCAAACCCGGCAAGCACACCGATGACGACGGCTATACCCAGGATAGCCTTGTTCTCATCCGGCTTCAGGTTATCCAGATGGCTGTTGATCCAATTTGAAAATTTGCTCATCGCCTGTCTTCACGTTTCTGCATCGATATTCTGTATCACCACTGCGCGCATTGCCGGGTGTGGGGTAGAGGGTGGTTGTTACAGCTCTTGGACCAGCGGGATCGAGATGCGTGTGTCGGCGGGCTCATCCAGCATGGGCGCTATCTCCATGTCGATGTTGTGCCGTACCTCGGAGCGCTCCCATACTTGCCAGCCCTTTAGCGAGCTCCAGGTGGCCGTAGATTCAATGCGGTGCGAATCGTCCACCCGTTGAAGCAGATAGCCGTCAACAAACCCGGCGGTCTTTGACGCCTCTTTGCGCAGCAGCTGAATCAACTTGGTTGCCTCGTTGAGAAACCCTTCACTGACCCTGCGATCGACCTCAACCTGTACCATTTTAGAAGCTCCTTATAAATGTGTAAGTTCTATTATCTGCCCCGACCGGGCGCGCGCTGCTGAAAAAGTCTGCCCGGCGGCGCGAAAGGGGCGTTGTAAGTTTAGTTGGCGCAGCTGCAAGCCGGTGCGGCTAAAAGCTGTGAGACTACTACAATATGCCGGAAGCCCCTCTAACCGACGATTCTCTAGCCGGGCACCGCTCTAGCCGGTGCCGCCAGCCAGCTCGGCCAGCTCTCTGGCTTCGCCGGAGGGGGTGCCCACCAACTCGGCCAGCTTCTGATATTCGCCTATGGAGATGACCGCCATCCGCAGCGCTTCCAGTATAAGTCGAAGGAAGCGACGCCGAAACGCCTTTCCGGTGTCCTCGATGGCGTAGGGGGTAAGCCCAAGGGTTTTGGAGAGCTTTGCGGCAAAGCCCGCGTCTATTTGCGCCCTTAGCTCGCTGACCGATCTCTCGGGGATAAGCCTGAGGTTATAGAGGCGATAGAGGGCCGCCGTGGGGCTGACCCTGAAGTGGTTAGCCAGCAACACAACCTCTATAAGCTGTAAAG
>CAXMSR010000328.1:0-1937 GCA_964195725.1 uncultured Kiloniellaceae bacterium
AAACGCAGGTAGAGCGCGAGCATATTTTCTACTTTAACTTTAAAGCTGCTAATGCTTGTTTTGTTTGCCTTTTTGCCTACATAACAGCGCTACACTCACCATACGACAGCGCCACCTGCCAAAAGTAAAATCAACGCACTACTCAACGCTCTGCTGATACTTTCTCAGCTCCATCACCCAGTCGCGCGCAGTGGCGGGCGGGGGTGTCGGGTCTTCGGCCTGCTCAAGCACCATGCACTTGGTCGGGCATTTGTGCGCGCAAACCCCGCACCCCACGCACAGCTCGCTGTCGACGTGCGCGCTCTTGCCATATTTATTGTTCGCCTCCGGCGTGGTCTTAAGCGTAAGCGCATCCATCGGGCAGCGTTTCACGCAGAGCGCACACGCCGTGCACGCGGCGGCGGCGATCTTCACCTTGTAGTTGGAGGGCCTGATCGCCTCTTTGTGCCCCGACTTGTGGTAGGGCTCAAACATCAGGCAGCAACACCCGCAACAGTTGCAGATGGTGTCGGGCCGCTCTTTTTGGGTTGAAATTCCGTGCACAAGCCCCGAATCGGCAGACTGCTTAAGGATAGCCAGGGTCTCTTCTCTGGTTATCTCGCGTCCCATGTTGTTCTTCACTATGTAGCGACCCAGATCATCAAAGTGCAGACATACCTCCAGGGGGTGATCGCACACCGGCATGGAGGGGTCCATCCGGTGACGCACGCGGCAGGGGCAGTTGCTGACGGTATAATACTCGAACTCGTCGACATACTTCACGACGTCTTCATAGGGCAAAATCGCGCGCGTATCCTCTATCGTCCTGTTGATGGGGATGGCTCGCAGCCCCTTTACATGCGCCGCTTCCCACTGATCTGCCCAGTTGTCCAGATAGTAGGCGTTTACAAAGGGCGCGACCTCTCGAAGCTTCGCCTCGTCGGCGTCGGGCGACCACATGTTGGCCCTCATCAGCGCCAACATCGAGTCGCTAAGACGGTAGCGCACGCTCTCGCCCCTGACCGACTCGTAGATCATCCCCTTTCTCGACAACTCCTCCAGCTGCTCAGAGATATCGACGGCAGAGACCCCCTTCATCTGCGCCAGTTCATCAATGGTGCTCGGCCTGAAGGGAAAGCCGGTGAGGAACTCGGCCTCCTCAGTGCTGTAGTGCGCTCTTATCATCGGCACGAGGTGTCTGGAGTCGGGCAGGTGCCACCACGCGCCGCCAAGCCATTCGATGAAATTGGTATATATCTGCTCTTCAGTCATCGTTAATCCTTTAGTGGAAAACGGGGGTTAATCTCGATAGTTAGCGGCACCTAGCGAGCAAGCGACTTCGTAAGAGATAGTACCTGCCCACCCCCCAAGCTCGTCCAGGGTGATCTCGTCCGCCCCCTGTCGCCCCAACAGCACCACCTCTTCGCCCAGCGAGGGCGCGGGGGTAAAATCGGTCAGCTCGATCATAATCATGTTCATGCAAACCCGGCCACGGATGGGGACGCGCGCGCCCCGAAAGAGCGCAAACCCCCTGTTGGAGGCGGCGCGCGGGTAGCCGTCGCTATAGCCTGCAGGCAACACCCCGATGACGGAATCGCGCGTGGCGGTCCAGGTACAGCCGTAGGAGACAGTGGCTCCGGCGGGTATTGTCTTTATGGCATGCAGCCGGGTGGAAAAGCTCATCGCGCCGCGAAGCTCGGCCCGTCCCTTCGAGGCCGGGTCGGGCAGAGCGCCGTAGAGGCCGATGCCCAGGCGGGCTATCCCCTGCGCTGCGGGGTCGCTTAAGACCGGCACCAGCGTCCCGCCGGTGGCGTTGAGGTTGGAATGCGGCAGCGCAAACCCCCTGTCGCGGGCGCGCCGTAACGTGTCCTCGTAGACTCGCGCCTGCTTCAACGCGAACTCGTCGTCGGGGTCGCCAGAGGTGGCCAGATGACTTGCCAATCCGGCAACTTCAAGGC
>CAXMSR010000329.1:0-1933 GCA_964195725.1 uncultured Kiloniellaceae bacterium
AGCGTAGCCGCAGGCCCCGCAGTTGATGCCGGGCAATTCATCGTTAACTTCTTCTACGCGGGGGTCTACTACGACGGCGAATTTGATCGAGGCCGCGCCCAGCCCCAGCGCGGCCAGGCACCCTATCGCCCCCAGCGCCAATACAGCTTCTATCATCTTACCAACCCCGCGAATCCCATAAACGCCAGCGACAGGAGCCCCGCAGTCACCAACGCTATGGCGGTGCCCTCAAACGCCTTGGGCACCCGCGAGAGCTCAAGGCGCTCGCGAAGACCCGCGAAGAGCACGATAGCCAGGGTAAAACCGATGGCCGCCCCCGCGCTAAAGACCACCGTGTGTACAAAGCCAAAGTCGCGCTGGACGTTGATGACCGCCACCCCCAGCACCGCGCAGTTGGTCGTGATGAGCGGCAAAAAGATGCCCAGCGCCTGATAGAGCGCGGGGCTTACCTTCTGCACCACCATCTCCACCAGCTGCACCAGGGAGGCTATGACGAGGATGAACGCTATCGTCTGTAGATACTGGAGCCCGAAGGGCACCAGCAGATAGCGCTGGATGAACCAGGTGACGACGGAGGCCACGACCATGACAAACAACACCGCCATGCCCATGCCCAGCGCGGTCTCCGTTTTTTTGGAGACCCCCAGGAAGGGGCAGATCCCCAGAAATCTGGAGAGCACGAAGTTATTCACCAGTACGGCGGCGACGAAGAGGAGGCCGAGTTCGGCGAGCATGGTTTCTAAATCCCTATGAGGCGTTAGAAGGAAGTAAAACTTACATAGTGTTCACTATCTGGAAAGGAGAGAACCTATGAAACTTCTCTCCACCTGTCAATCCTTTTGTGAAATTCGCAACAACTCCGCTATGGGAGCGTCCGCTTCAGGCATGTCAAAATGTACGATATCACCGGGCCTTACCCATAGGAGCTTTTGGCACCCCAGCGGTTGCGGCTCGCCCCGGGCCAGCCTGCACCAATAGACGTCGAGCCGGATGGTGCGGTGGCTGTAGGGGTGGACTACGCTGCGGCACAGCCAGCCCACCCGCGCCTCGACCCCCAGTTCCTCGCTTAGTTCGCGCCGCAGCGCCTCTTTGGGCCCCTCCCCTGGCTCGACCTTGCCGCCGGGGAACTCCCACAGCCCGCCGTGGGGGCCGCCGGGCAGCCGCTTGGCGAGGAGGATACGGCCTCCCCTGACTATCATCGCCCCCACTACGTGGAGCGGCTCTGGATATGTTTGCACCACTTTTTACGTTCCCGGTTTTACCTGAGGGGCACTCCGTGTTATTTTTTCCGGTGTCGGGTTCGACAACCCTGCCGCGCTCGCCCCCCCCTCGCGTATCCCCAAACTGCGGAGTCCGGACATGTGACGCACAGGGAAGGCTCTTCGCCCTCTTCACCCTTGCCCGTCAGGCGCATGAACATCCATAGTAGCCCGACACGCTCAACCGACAGGACGCTGACCCATGAACATCGCATACGGCACTACATACTATATAAAGGTTCGGCTGCCCTGGGGCGAGCTGTGCTCTTTCACCTCCGACATGGTCACGCGCGACGACGACGGCACGGTGCGCTGGCACGGGGGCGAAGGCGTGGGGCTCGAGCCGATTATCGACAACATCTTGCAGGAGACCGACGCCCACCTCTCGGGGTGGCTCGGCGGCACCTGCGACACGGTGGCCGTCATCGCCGTCTCGCCCGACGGGCCCGACCCTTAACTGCTGCCTGCTACTCTTCGTCCATCGGCTCCAGAACGCCCTGCTCTTCCAGGTAGATGATGTGCTCGTCCAGCACCGCCTCTACCACAGCGTCTTCAGCGCCGGTTATGCGGTGGATGAAGGCGACGAGCTTGTCTTCGATCTCGTCGTAGTCTTCGATCTCCTGGTCGGCGGGGGGAAGAAGGTCTTCGTTCTGCTCGCGAATTCTTCGCACCTC
>CAXMSR010000330.1:0-1910 GCA_964195725.1 uncultured Kiloniellaceae bacterium
GGGGGCGCAGGCGGTTTGGCGTCGCCTCCTGATCTACAGTCCCCGATCTTCGCCCTTCGGCAAAAACGGCGCAGGGCGTCCCGGCGCGATTGCCCCGGCAACGCTACGTCAGTGCCCTCTCAAGCGGGCAAGCTGGGCGCTAACCATGAACGAAGCCACTGTGCCTTCGCCCACCGCCGCCGTTATCTGCTTCGAGGACTGAGCGCGCGCATCCCCCGCCGCATAGACCCCCGCTATCGAAGTCTCCAGCGTGGCGGGGTCGGTGTCGATGAAGCCCGCCTCGTCCAGCTCGACAAAACCCTTCAGGTTCGCGGTGTTTGGCTGCTGGCCGATAAAGATGAACACCCCTTCGCAAGCGATCGTCTCTGTCTTTTTTGTCGCAAGGTCGGTGACGCGCACGCCGGTTACGCCGCCATCTTCGCCGAGCACCTCTTCGATCTGGTGGGAGAGGAGGACTTCGACGTTGTGCATGGCACGTACGCGCTCTTCAAGGATCGGCGAGGCGGTGAGGTGGTCCATTATCTGGATGAGCTTGATAGAGGATACGTAGCCGGTGAGGTGCAGCGTCTCTTGGAGCGCCGAGTTGCCGCCGCCCACCACCACCACGGGTCTGGCGCGGTAGAAGGGGGCATCACAGGTGGCGCAAAAGCTAACTCCTCGCCCGATCAGCTCCTCTTCGCCCGGCACCCCCAGGCGGCGGTATTCGGCCCCCGGCGCCAAGATGAGGGTGCGCGCGCGGTGGGTGGCCTCGGTGGTGGTCACTTGAAAGAGGCCGTCTTTTTTAGCGAAGGAGGTGGCCTCTTCGCCGGTGTGGATGTTGGCACCGAAACGCTCGGCCTGGCGGTAGGCGCGCTCCATCAGCTCCATGCCGCTGACCGGCTCGGGGAAGCCGGGATAGTTCTCGATCTCGGCTGTGAGCGCCGCCTGTCCGCCGGGCAGCCCCCGCTCCAGCACCAGCGTCGTAAAGTTCTCGCGCGAGCAGTAGATGGCGGCGGTTATCCCGGCTGGGCCGGAGCCGATGATCGCCACGTCGAAGATGTTGATCTCATCGGGGATTTTAACCCCCAGCGCCTGGGCCAGGGTGTCGTCTTCGCAGTCGGGCAGAGCTATGTTGTCCACCACCAGCATCGGCAGGACGGCGTCTTTGCCCTTCAGTATCTCCAGCATTGTTTTGGCTTCGGCGTCCGCATCGGGGTCGGCGTGGAAAAACGGCAGCCCGACCGCGTTGAGGAAGGCCTCCACCCTGCGGCACTTGGTACACCAGAGCGTTGAATAGAGGGTTATCGTCTTTGACATGGCTTTGCCCCGTCGCCTTACTCTATCCACAGTCCCTTGAGGAAGCGCGGGTCGGGTTCGGCACCCTTTGGCAGGCCGCCGAACTCCTCTTCGAGAAGAGCTATGGAGTCATTGATAAATTCACGCAGGAATTGCACCTCGGTTTTCTTCATCGTCATGACTTCTTGCGAGCGGGCGATCGCCTCGCTGGCAAGGGTGGGGTCTACGCTGTGGGTCTCGCAAGTGTCGTCCCACAGCTTGTCGAGCCCCGCCATCACCTCTGTACGGGCGATGGGGGCAAAGGTGAACCCGCGCCCCAGAGCGGCGTTTAAGAGCGCCGTCAAAAAGATCGTGCGCCCCTTCAGGTTCTCTTCTTGCAGATCGCTCGCTGCTTTTGTCAGGTCGCCCAGCTTGAAGTTAACCATCGACATGATGAAGCGCCCCAGAAAGTCGGCCTTCTTGATGGTGCTCTCGGCCAGCTCCACCTCCCTCAAACAGGAAAAATCATAGAGGAGGCTCTCTTGGGCTCCCTCCAGAAGGAGCTTGGGGCGGCGCATTGTGAGCGCATCTAGCATCTCGGGCAGCGGCGAGGTGAGCAGCAGCAGGCGCTCTTTTTTGCCCTGGGGCCACCCCTC
>CAXMSR010000331.1:0-1907 GCA_964195725.1 uncultured Kiloniellaceae bacterium
GGGGATGAACTTGCCCTCGCCGTGGCGCACCGGCATGTAGGTTTTATCGATCCCCCTGGTAAAAACGCAGGGGCTCTCGGGGTCGGCGCTCATATGCACCCACCTGTCCTCAAAGCGGTTCGAATCGTTGTGCGTCAGGCTCGACACCTGCCCGACGTCACCTGAGCCGCCCGCGTCGCCGCCGGGCAGGAGCCCCAGCTTGACCATCAGCTGAAACCCGTTGCAGATGCCCAGCACCAGCCCGCCAGCCTCGACAAACTCTTTCAGGTCGTCAAAAAAACGGCGCTCTTTGTCGCCCTCAATCTTGCCGTACTTAAAGCGCACCGCGCCGGCCTTGGCCGAACCCAGATCGTCGCCGTCAAGAAAGCCGCCGGGGAGATTGAGGAATTGGTAGTCGGCAAGGGTTACCTCGCCGCCGAAGACCTCGGCTATGTGGGCTATGCGCGCCTCGGCTCCCGCCAACCTGCAGGCGTGGGCCATCTCGCGTTCGCAGTTAGTTCCGTTGCCGGTAATCACCAGCGCTTTTGGTGCGGTTGCGCTCATCGACACATCCCTCAGATATTGGCCAGCGGGGCCTGCCAGGCCGCCTTGAGCCGCTCAAGCGAGCCCCGGACGACCTCGCGGCCTCCAAAGCCACAAATCGTCAGCTCGCAGTTTTCAGTTACCACTCCGACCTTGGCGAGGTCGGTGCCCTCAAGGGCCTTTGCAAACGCCGCAGCGTTCTCGGAACGTACCGTGACGACAAAGCGCCCGGCTGACTCGGAGAAGAGGAGCTCGTCGTCGCGCGCGACCCCCTCCATCGGAGCCTTCGACAGATCGGCCTCTATCCCAAAGCCGCCGGAAAAAGCGGTCTCGGCCAGCGCCACCGCCAGCCCGCCATCAGAGCAGTCGTGGCACGAAGCGATCAGCCCGGCCTTTATCGCCGTCTCCACCTTCAGGTAGCGCGGCACCGTCTCGTCGGGCCGCACTTTGGGCACATCGTTTCCGATGAAGCCCTTGCCTGCCCAGTATTCCGACCCGCCCAGCTCGGCGCGCGTCATGCCCAGCACGTAAACCAGATCACCGGCCCGCTTGGCGTCCATCGTCACGCAGTTGCGAACGTCGTCCACCTTGCCGACTACGCTAAAGAGCAGGGTCGGCGGAATAGAAATCTTGGTGCCGCCGATATGATAATCGTTCTTCATCGAGTCCTTGCCGGAGACAAGGGGTATCTTGTAGGCCACGCAGAAATCGTAGAGCGCGCGGCAGGAGCGCACCAGCTGCGCCATCTTGTAGCGCCCATCCGGGGTCTTTTCGCTCTCCACCGGGTCGCACCAGCAAAAATTGTCGAGCCCCGCCATGTGAGAGAGCGAGCCGCCGGTGGCGACGGCGTTACGCACCGCCTCGTCAAAGGCGCTGGCGGTCATCCAGTAGGTGTCGATGTCGCTGTAGCGCGGGCAGATGCCGTTGGCGGTGACCACGCCCTCCATCGATTCCAGAATGGGGCGAACAACGGCGCTGTCGGAGGGGCCGTCGTTGTTAACGCCAACAAAGGGCTTGATGACGCTGCCGCCCTGAACCTCATGGTCGTAGCGGCGAACTATCGACTCCTTCGAGCAGATGTTCAGGCGGCCCATCAGGGTCTCGACCTCGCCGGTCAGCTCCTGCGGGCAGGCGAATTGGGGCTCGTCGTGAACAGGCTGCTCCCAGCGCGCGGGGATCTGCATCGGCGGGTTGCCGTCGTGGAGAAACTCCAGCGGCAGCCAGCCCACCGTCTCGTCGTTGAAGACGAGCTGAAAGGCACCGCTGTCGTTGAACTCGCCCAGCACCGTAGACTCCACACGCATCTTTTTGGAGAGCGCCATGAACTCGTCGACCTTGTCGGGCGACACCGCCAGCGACATGCGCTCCTGGGATTCGGAAACGAG
>CAXMSR010000332.1:0-1907 GCA_964195725.1 uncultured Kiloniellaceae bacterium
AAGCACAGCCGCAAAAAACACGACGGCACAGAACAAAATCTGCAGTTGTACACACGGGCGCAATGCAACCGGTCGGGTAGCTTCGCTTGTGGCATAGGGGAGAAATCAAGAAGGCTTAATTTCGAGCTTTTCCGTAGAGGGCTACTTGGGGAGTGAAGCTACGCGTACCTTTGAGACAGCATACCTTTTACCTGTGCGGCAAGCCTTGTAATTCGGCGAGCCGGGACACTACACAGTTCTGGCGCTAAAAACAACTTTTTTACACTAAAGCCAGCCGTAGGCCGCGACTGGAGAGCCGACAGGAAACGAAGGGGCGCAATCGAGGGCTCCATCCCCGGTCGGTCTCGCATACCGAAGATGGGCAATCCCGGCGAAAGAGCTACTTAAACATCGAATACCTTTAACGCCACAACCCCCTCGTGCTGATGATCTCGGCCACCGGTTCGGGGACCATCTCTTTCCAGGAGGGGTCGCCAGCGTTGATCTTGGCTAGAACATCCTTTGCGAAATAGGGCAAAAGCTCGTCGGTGTAGCCACGGATCGGTTCGATGAAGCGGTTCTCGCACAGATAGGCGTAGAGGTGCCTCAAATGCGGCGAGACAAGCAAGTTGACCGCCTCCACCAGCGCCCCGGTCTTCGCGTCGCGCTGGGGATATACGTAGACCTTCAGCTCTTTTTCAAAGAGCCGCCCGAAGCTCGCCAGGATGCCGCCGGGCAGATCGTCGTAATACTTCTCGTTGAAGACCTCTTTTAAGGTAGGCACGCCCATCGCCAGCCCTATCGGCTTTTTGGTGAAGCCAAAGAGGTACTCGGCGAGGCTGTAGTAAAAGCTGTAGTTGGTGATGAGCACCGTTTTGCCCATCGCCCCCAGGATGTCGGCGCGCGCCAGAAAATCATCGTGGCTGATCTCGCCCTCGCGCATCAGGTTTTTCAGCGTCATCTCCGCCAGCACCACCACCTCTTCACCCTCTACTTCGGGCTCTTGGATGAATTGGGCCAGCGCGCAGTCGAGCATGTTGACCATCGTCTTGGTCAGTGGCCGAAATGAACCGCGCATGAGGAGGATCGGCTTTTTGTAGAGAACCGCTGCGGGCTGCACCACTTCTCCCCGGGCGTTTATCATCGTCGCGCTGGAGAGCCCCTTTTGCACCAGGGCCAGGCTCATCAGGCGGTTGTCCACCCCGCTGTAGGCGGCCCCGCTGAACTCGATCATGTCAACCTCGACGCGCTGCGTCGAGAGCCCGTCCAGGAGCATCTTCAGAGCGTCGGAGTTGTTGGTCTGCACAAGGGCTGCGTGGATTAAATTGACGCCCAGAATACCCAGCGCCTCCTGCTGCCCCAAGCTCTCGGAGTCGAGCATGCGCAAGTGTATTATGACCTGCGAGGGGGGCTCGCCCGGCGCAGCCTGGAACTTGATCCCCATCCAGCCGTGGGTATCGTCGTTGCGGCTGTAGCTCTTCGCTACCACAGTGTCGGAGAAGACGAAAAAGCCTGTGGTCTCGCCGCGTTGCCCGCTCAGGCGGTCTTGCAACAGCTTAAACTCGTGATCCAACATCTGCTGAAGGCGCTCGCGGCTCACATAGCGCTCGCACGGCCCATAAATGGCGTCGCTGACGGTCATGTCATAGGCCGAGATCGTCTTGGCGATGGTCCCCGCAGCCCCGCCGACGCGAAAAAACCAGCGCGCCACCTCTTGCCCCGCCCCTATCTCGGCGAAAGAACCGTATTTCTCGGCGTTGAGGTTTATCTCCAAAGCCTTCTGGTGAGTATCTGTCATCACTATTTCCCTCTGCTCGACTAAAAAGCAAAACATGGCTTTCGGCAACTGGCAAAGCGCGCACGCTCTGCTATGCTTTTATCTAAACAGGATACAGGAGAACAAGGGAAATGACAGCAAAGGCAAAGAT
>CAXMSR010000333.1:0-1906 GCA_964195725.1 uncultured Kiloniellaceae bacterium
GAGCGGCCAGCGTTATCTGTTCGCCCTTGCCCAGCAGGATGACGTTGTCGCCGCCTATCTCGTCGCCGCCTAGCTCGACCGTCCCCTCAATGGTGTAGGCGAACGCCGTGTGATGATTCGGCAGCCGGTGGTTAAAGACCCCGCCGCCGGGGAGCTTGACGTGAAAATACTCGGGCGCGCGCACGATGTCGGTCAGCGGCCCCTTAACTGCGTGGTATTCGCCCGAGATCACCAGCACCTGCGTGTTGTCGTCCAGGTGCGCGGTGGGGATTTTGTAGCTCTTCAGCCCACGGTAGCGCGGCTCCATCATCTTGTGCGAGGCGGGCAAATTCACCCACAGCTGAAACCCCCGCATGTCGCCCTCATAGGCTTTTGGCATCTCTTGATGGATGATGCCGCCACCGGCGGTCATCCACTGCACATCGCCGGAGTAGATCGTCCCCCGGTTGCCCATAGAGTCGCCGTGCTCCACTACGCCGCGCAACATGTAGGTAACCGTCTCGATGCCCCGGTGCGGATGCCAGGGGAACCCGGCGGTGTAGTCGTCGGGGTTGGATGAGTGAAAATCGTCCAGCAGCAGAAAGGGATCAAAGCGCGCCGAGTCGCCAAAACCCACACCGCGCTTTAAATGCACCCCCGCGCCCTCAAGCGTCGGCCTGCTGGGAAATACCGCTTCTACTCTTCTTTGGCCGCCCATGTATATCTCCTGTTGGAACACCCCGTTTCACAAGTTTACCACTGCCACGACGATACGCACGGACGACTTGACACTTTAAAGGCCACCTACGGGCACGTTCAAGGGCGGCTGACCTTTCAGGACAAGCCGCTGGGGCGAAGAGGAGGCCATTAAGAGCAGAGCGGCACCTGCGCAGAGCGACATCGGCGCAGAGCAGTGCCGCGCAGTGCCAGGCGGCGGGCGGCCAAGAGCGTTTTACAGCGGGGCGGCGGCGGGGTCGGTATCGGAGGTGGCGCGCTCTTGGGCGGCTTTGATCTTCTTGCGCTTCTTCTCGGCATACATCAGGCGGTCGGCGCGGGAGATGAGTTCTTCGAGGGTGCGGGGCTTTGTGGGGTCGTAGTAGGCCACGCCGACGCTAAGGGCGATCTCGATGCGGTGGGCGGGGTTCGCGTTGTGGACTTCGATGTTTCTGCGCAGCCGCATCAACGCCCTGTCCGCTCCGCGCTTGTGTATCTCGGCGGCGAGAACAGAGAACTCGTCGCCACCGAGCCGCGCCACGATGTCGGAGTCGCGAAAGGTCGCGCGCATCACCTGGGCGGTGCGCTTTAGCAGCCGGTCGCCCTCCTGATGCCCGTAGGTGTCGTTTACGTATTTGAGGTTGTCCAGGTCGGCAAAAAAGACCAGCATCCGGGCGTAGGTTCGTTCTGCCAGCTTTAGCTGTTGGCGCGCCAGGGCAAAAAAGGCGCGGCGATTGTGCAGCCCCGTAAGCTCGTCGTAGAGCGAGAGCTCTTTCAAGTCGGCGACCAGCTGGTGGCGCTCCACCGCGTAGCGCACAGAGCGGTTGAGGGTGTCGGCGTCGAGGGTGTCGAGCACCAGATAGTCCTGCGCCCCGGCGGCCACCGCCTTCAGCGCCAGCCGGTCTTCCGATTTGCGGGTAAGCACGATGACGGGCACCTCCAGCCGCGCCGGCAGCCGCTCGTCAAGAGAGGCGAGGACGACATCGCTGTCCACAGAGCCGTTGAGGATCATCAGATCGACGTCCAGCGCATGGAGTAGCCCTTGCGCCTCGTCCAGGCTGTCGGCGACGATTAGTTCGGCCCGGTAAAGGCGCGCCTCGCCCAAAAAGGAGCGCAGCTTCTCTTCGCCGCCGCTTTGCGGGTCTACCAACAGTATCGTCAGCTTCTCAGCGTATACCTCGCCCATCGCCTGCTCCAGGTTGGAGTTGCGTAT
>CAXMSR010000334.1:0-268 GCA_964195725.1 uncultured Kiloniellaceae bacterium
GAGACGGGGTGCCACTTGGGCACGTTGTTGGCGCAAAACTCCATCGTATCCACCAGAAGGCGTACCGACTGGCGCGGGGGCCAGATGTAGGACTTTTGCGCAAAGAACTCTTTTAGCGGATCGTTCTGGACGGTGCCTGCGACCTTGTCCCAGCTAACCCCCTGCTTGTCGGCCACGGTGAGATACATCCCCAAGAGCGCCGGGGCCGGGTGGTTCACCGTCATCGAGGTAGAGACTTTGTCCAGCGGGATGCCATCAAAGAGTATCT
>CAXMSR010000334.1:286-1905 GCA_964195725.1 uncultured Kiloniellaceae bacterium
CGAAACCGGAGAACTGGCGCATCGTCCAGTGGCGGCCACGGTACATGGTGGACTGCACGCCACGGGTGTAGGGGTATTCGCCGGGAAAGCCGATGTCGCGCTCGTAGTCGATCCCGGCAACGTCGGCGGGGCCGTAGAGGCGCTTGACATCCATGTCGGAGAGCGTTTTGAACTCTTCCTTCATCTCGGGACGTTTGGCCACCTGTTCGTCTGAGGCGGCCTCCCAGTCTTTCTGCTTCTGGATGAGGTCGCTATTATTATCGTCGCACATTTTATCTCTCCACCCTAAGTAGTCCAGTGTAGGTTTTAGCCGATTAGGTTTCGCGAGATGACTATACGCTGCACTTCGCTGGTGCCCTCGTACAGGGTCAGCGCCATCGAGTCGCGCAGATAGCGCTCCACCGGGTACTCGCGCACATAGCCGTAGCCGCCAAAAATCTGGAGCGCCTCTTTGCAGACGTCCTGGCACATCTCGGTGGTCGCCGTATCATTAAAAAAAGCCTCTTGAGTGTAGCCCACGCCCTGCTCTTTTTTGAAAGCCGCCCGAAGAGTCAAAAGCTTTGCGGCTTGAAGCTGCGTGGCCATGTCGGCAATTTTAAAGCTGATCGCCTGAAAGGCGGAGATGGGGCGGCCAAACTGCTTGCGCTCCTTCGAGTAGGCCGCAGCCGCGTCGAGCGCAGCCTGAGCCAGCCCACAGGCGTTGGAGGCGATGCCCACGCGCCCGCCGTCCAAAGACGAGAGCATGATGCGAAAGCCGTCGCCTGGGTTGCCCAGCATGCTGGTGGCGGGCACCCGGCAATCTTCCAGTATGATCTCAACAGTGTCAGACCCACGCTGGCCCAGCTTCTCTTCTTTTTTGCCGACGCTGAACCCGGAGGTCCCCTTCTCGACGAGAAAGACGCTGATGCCGTTCTTTCCGGCGTCCTTGTCGGTCTTGGCGGCCACCATGCACACGCCAGCGTAGGAGCCGGAGGTAATGAAAATCTTGTTGCCGTTGATGATGTAATCATCGCCATCGAGCACTGCAGTGGCGCGCAAGCTACCGGCGTCAGAGCCCGCTCCCGGTTCGGTGAGCGCGAAGGCCCCTGCCGCGTATTCGCCCGAGGCGAACTTGGGTATGTGTCGGGCTTTCTGTTCGGGGGTGCCGTAGCGAAGTATCCCCTCGCACACCATGTTGGTGACCGACGTGGTGACGGCGTGGCTCATGCAGCCGCGAGCTATCTCCATAAGCGCCAGCGAATAGGCGACCGCGCCCATGCCCGTGCCGCCCTCTTCTTCAGGCACCAGCATGGTCATCAGCCCCAGCTCCGCCATCTTGTTCAGCGTCTCAAGGGGGAACCGCTCGGTGCGGTCTACCTCATCGGCGATCGGTGCCAGCTCGGCATCGGAAAAACGACGCACCATGTCCTGCACCATCTTCTGCATGTCGTTTAAGGCGAAATCCATAGTTGCTCCAAAAAAGTTGATTGAAAAAGCAGCGCGGCTCTCACTGCTGCAAAGCCGCCTGTTTTGCCCTTAAATAGTGGTCGGCCCTATGCAGAGTAGTCGTAGAAACCGCGACCGCTCTTGCGCCCAAGGTAACCGGCCTGAACCATCTTGGTCAGCAGCGGGCAGGGCCT
>CAXMSR010000335.1:0-1888 GCA_964195725.1 uncultured Kiloniellaceae bacterium
GCCGGTGGCGAAGTGTTCGCAAAATCCCTCGCGCGATTCCAGAAGGAAGTTTTCGATGGGGTTTTTCTGGAAGGCTTGCGGCGTGAGGGTGTAGACGAACCCTTCGCGGCGAAAGTAATCGAGCGCCGCAGCCACTATCTGGGCGTCGTCGCCCGCGCGCGACCAGTCAGCTGTATCAGCCGTGTTGGCCGTATCGGGCATATCCGCCCCCGCCCCGTTTACCAGTTTATCTGCCAGCGCATATATTCGCGGCGAATACCCCTCCGGCAGCGCCACCATCCGCGCTCGACTTTTTTGCGTCAGCTCTTGCGTCAGCTCTTGCAGCACCTGAGCGTTAACTGCCTGTGCGGCGATTATCTGAGTGGTGACTGAGCTGACCCGGTAGTTCAGCTGATTTTTGACAGGGATGCGCGTTAATAGTGTGCCGTCCCGGTGCAGCGTCGCCTTGCCCAGCACGGCGGAGACAGGCCGGTCAAGGGCGTAGAGCCAGCGCCCGGTGTGGGGGAAGAGCGTTATGCGCTGCTCGAAGCGCAGGGCAGGGGAGCCTGCCCTGCCAGAAGCATCGACAGAAGCATTGCCGGACCCGTTGCCGGGTTCTGCGGTTGGTCTTGCGGCGGGCCTTACGGCTGGCGCTACGGCGGGCGCTACGGCGGGCTCTAGGCCCGACCCGCGCCACGCCACGCCGTCGAAGTGGTCAAAAACCAGCCCCCTCCAGTAGCGTTCGGACGGCGGCGGCACTTCTGTGTCGAACTCGACGGTGAACGCCACTTCGTCGGAGGTTACAAGCTCGCTTATGGAGCCGGGGCGAAGCTCGTCGGTCATCCCCGTTATCGCTTTGGAGCCGCCCGACAGCATCCACAGCGGCGAGCCGGTGCGCGGGAAGAAGAGGTACAAGAGCGCCATCACCGGCAGCGCGAAGATAAAGAGCCGCGCCGTGATGCGAAAGTTAACCAGCGCCGGGCGTCGCCCCGTCCTGTCGGAGTATTCCACCAGTAGGTAGGTAAAGGCCACGCACAGCACCGCCATCCACAGGGCGGTCGCCATCGTCTGGCCGTAGAGTATCCGGGTGGCGGTCAAGGCGTAGCCGGTGAGGGCGAGCAGCAGAAAATCGCGCAGCGCAAAGGACTCGAAGAGCTTTAGCGCCACCATTACCGTCAGAAGCGCTATCGCGCCGGTGCCGCCAAAAAAGGAGTTGAAGGTGCTCATAGCCCACCACGCCCCCAAAAGGGTCGGCAAGAGCAGGAGCTTCTTGTGCTTAAGCTCGTAGCCCCGATAGGCCATGTAGAGCCGCAGCGCTGCCAGCGCCACCAGCGCCGGAGCCATCCACACCGGCATCTTTTCGGCGTGGGGTGCCCAGGCCGCGCCCAGCGCCAGAAGCAGGAGCGCCAGCGGCCTGACCCTGCGGCTGACCATAGCGGCGTCGGCGGGGTTTGCCGTCGCGGGGTTCATGATTTGTACCCCGGTTTCGATGGCGTTTCGTGCCTCTGCTCTGGTAATGGCTCGTGCCGCTGTTCTGGCAATGGCTCGTACCTCGCCAGGGCCTCCAGACAGCGTCTGCGGTGGGCCGGGCCGCGTCCGCGCGGGACGTTAAGGCCCGGCCTGCGCTCGGGAGCGACCCCGGCAAGGGATGGCGCGTCGTAGCGCAGCGATATTTCGGCTGTGGAGGGTTGGTAGAATTCGCGCACCGGCAGGGTACCCGTACGCGCGGCGGCTTTCCAGTCGATGGCGCTTATGCGGTCGCCGGTGGTGTAGTCGCGCAGCCCCGCGAACTCTCCATCGCGCCCGCCGCGCCGGTGGCTGTAGCGTTCTTTGTCTCCCTGCATGTCGCCGTCGGTCTCGGGCCAGGGGCGTGTGGGGCCGGGACGTGGATAGACCAGCGCCTCGGCAC
>CAXMSR010000336.1:0-1574 GCA_964195725.1 uncultured Kiloniellaceae bacterium
TCCAGCAGGCGGTTGACCACACCGGAGAGGGTCGCCTTGTCGAGAATGAGCGCTTTGCCAAGCTCCACCGCCGTTGCCCCAGGCTCGTACATCAGCCCCTCCAACACCAGATGTTGAATGTTGGTCAGGCCGTGGGGCTTGAGGAGCTTTTTGAACTCTCCATGCCCCTTCTGATAAGCCTTGGAGAGGAGAAACAAAATGCACTCCTCTCGGGCTTTGCGCGTCAATGTCATGTGGCAACTCCGGCGGTAGTTCGTGTGCGAACTACATTACTCCGCTGGCTTCCCGGTGTAAAGCAGGATAGTCGGATTATTGAAAAGGCAGGTACGGTATGTGGTTTTGTCTTTACCGGTACGCGTTGGCGCGCTGACGATCAAGCACGCAAGAGGAGGTGACGACTAACTTTTGGCCTCAAGGAACTCCCACCGCTCCATCAACTCCAGCAAAACCCCTTCAAGCTCGCTTAGCTGTGAAGAGAGCTTTTTGAGTCTATTATGGCCGCCGGAGAGGGCTTTGGGGTTGGAGAGCTGCAGCTCTAGCTCCCCTTTTTTCTCTTCCAACGCCTCGATTTTGGTCTCGAGCTCTTCGAGTTCGCGCTTTTCGTTAAAGTTGAGGCTGCTTTTTTTTGGCTTTGACTGGGCCTTTTTCTTTTTGGCAACCTTTGCCGCGGTCTCGGCCTTGAGTGTCAGCTCATCTTTTTGAAGTTTTTTCAGGCGCTTGAAGATTTCGTAGTTGCCCTCGTAGAAGAGCACCTTGCCCTCGCCCTCGAAGTTGAGGATGCCGGTGGCTACGCGATCAAGAAAATACCGGTCATGGGTGACCATCAGCACCGAACCTTCAAAATCGCAGAGCGCCGCGTCCAGCAGCTGAAGGGTGGGGAGATCCAGATCGTTGGTGGGCTCGTCAAGCACGATGACGTTGGCCCCCTTCAACATCAAGCGGGCCAGAAGCAGCCGTGCGCGCTCGCCGCCCGACAGCGTCGAGACGGGGGCGCGCTGATCTTCGGCGGTAAAGAGAAAGTCTTCTAGGTACCCTATCTTGTGGCGCTTTCGCCCGCCCGGCCCACCGACGGTGACCCAGTGATTGTCGCTCACCGAGTCGCCCACCGTCAGGGTGTCGTCGAGCCCGGTGCGCTCCTGGTCGATGTAGCCGACGAGCGAGTTTTTGCCCACGATAACCTCGCCCGAGGTTGGCTCAAGCTGACCCAGAAGAGCCCTTATGAGGGTGGTCTTGCCGCAACCGTTGGGGCCAAGGATGCCGACGCGCTCGCCCTTGCGCATGCTGAAATCGAGTGATTCTATCAGCCTCTTGCCACCCAGCTCGACGGTGAGACTCCTGGCGTCGATGATCGTCGTCCCCAGCCTTTTGCCAGTGTCGAGGTTAAAGCTCAGCTCGCGCCGGGGGCCGCCGGTCTTTTGTCCGCGCAGATCTTCGACACGGCCTATGCGCGCTTTTTGTTTGGTGGTGCGGGCCTTGGCACCGCGCCTTAGCCATGCCTCTTCGCGGCGCAGAAGGTTTAAGAGCCTCGTCTGGCCGCGCTCTTCAAGCGCCAACCTATCGGCTTTCTGCCCAAG
>CAXMSR010000336.1:1584-1884 GCA_964195725.1 uncultured Kiloniellaceae bacterium
CGTGCCGGGGTAGTTGGAAAGGTGTTCTTCGAGCCACTGCACGGTGTCGGCGTCCAGCTGGTTGGTCGGCTCATCTAGCAGGAGCAGATCGGGCCGGGAGAGCAGGATGCCCGCTAGCGCCACGCGCTGGCTCCAGCCACCCGAGAGCGTGCCCACCAGGGCCTCGGGGTCTTCAATGCTAAAGCGCGTACACATCTCGCCTATGCGGTGATCCAGGTTCCACGCCGCGTGGTGGTCGAGCCAGGAGTGTACCGTGTGCTGAAGCTCTAAAAGGCGCTCAAGCTCGTCGCCCTGCGCCTC
>CAXMSR010000337.1:0-1865 GCA_964195725.1 uncultured Kiloniellaceae bacterium
CGCGCAGCTTCGCACCACGATCAGTACTCTAAAAGCCGATCTGGACGTGATAAATGAGCAAAACGAGCTGCTTGAACGTGAAAAGCGTGAAAAAATAGACGAGATGTCCACAACGTACGAGGGGCTTCTAGACACCATGGCAGACGAGATTCGTCAGGGAAGGGTCACGATCTCCAAGCTCAAAGGGCAGCTGACGGTAAACCTCGTGGATGAAATCCTCTTCCCCTCAGGCAGCGCCGAGGTCAAAGAAGAGGGCAAAGATGTGCTTATGCGCCTGGGCGAAGCGTTGATCGGCGTAGAGGACAAGATGATCGTCATCGAAGGCCACACCGACGACGTCCCCATCATCGGCGGCCTCGCCAATCGCTTCCCCACCAACTGGGAGCTCTCCACCGCCAGAGCCGTCAGCGTAGTGCGCTATCTGTCGGCAACCGCAGGGCTCGACCCCACCAGACTATCGGCGGTGGGTTTTGGGCAATATCACCCGGTGAGCGGAAACGACACCGAAGAGGGGCGGGCTAAAAACAGGCGCATTGAGATTAAATTGATCCCCATTGAGCCGGACTCCGACACCCCCGCCGACCCCGAGGGCGCTATGCCCGACGAAGAGGTGGAGGGTGAAGCAGAGGTCCTTGAAGTTGAAACACCCGACGCCGCCCCGGCGAAGCTTCAGGAAGACGAAGACGCTGCAACCAAAGAGGCATCCGCACCTTCCGGCGCGGCTGACGACTCTTCTGGGCAGCCTTCCTCCGTTGAAGAAAGCAGTACCGAAGAAGGCGGGGGGCAAGACGGTGGACAGGCCCCAGTCGATGAAAACCCTGCCGCCGACGCGCAGCACCAGAGCGACGGCGCGAGCGGTAATTGACCTTGCGCGGGCTAAAAGTCGCCGCCACAGCGCTGCTGTTGGTGCTTTTTACGGGGTTGGCCTGCGCTTCGTCAGCCGCGATGAAGGGCCCCGGTGAAATGGCGCGCACCGCCGCCCGGAATCAGCAACTTGCCGCAAACGCAGCGGGGCTTGACGCCTCGCCCTCTGCCGCCGCCGCGACCCTTTACGGCTATGTCAGCCTCTACCAGAAAATATTTTCGACCCTTAAGTGGTCAAACTGCCAGTTCAGCCCCTCCTGCTCTCACTACGCACAGCAGGCGCTGGAAGAGCATGGGGCTCTTGCCGGCATCAGCATGGCCGGTGACCGGCTGATAAGGTGTAATCGCTGGGCCTGGGATTCGGGAGAGTACCGGCTCTTGAGCGACGGCCACCTTTACGATCCGGTAAGCGACCAATCCCTCTGGGCCGACAGATGAAGAACTACCGCTGCCTCGCCCTCGCTGCGCTGATCGCTTTCGTTCTCGGCGTTATTTCACCGGCCAAGGCTCTGGAGATCACCGACGAGACCCAGCTACAGCTGGCGCGGGGTTTTATCGATCAGGGGGAATACTACCGCGCGGTTACAGAGCTAAAGCGCCTCGCCATCCTCTTTCCCAAGTCGCAGCATCTGGAGCGCGCCACCTACGCAGAAGCGCTGGCCAACTACCTTGGGGAAGAGTACGAGCGCGCCGCACAGCTGGCCTTTGGCCTGGCGAGAGATAACCCTGCGGGCGAGCGCGCCTTTGCCGCCTCCTATTTGCAGAGCCTGGCCTACTGGAAGAGCAAGCAGCACAAGATGGCCCTTGGGGCGTTGTCAGTTGTCGAGGCTTCACCCGCAGCCGGAGCCGCCTATAAGATAGAGAAAATAGCCTGCACCAAAGCGGTCTATCTCATGGAAGCGGGGCACCCCAATGCAGGGCTGGTAGCATTGGAGAGCTACCTCGAAGTCAATCCCGACGCAGCCAGCGCTCGTGCGGGCGTGGCTGCGCTTAAAAAGTTC
>CAXMSR010000338.1:0-1363 GCA_964195725.1 uncultured Kiloniellaceae bacterium
TGTCGCGAATGGTGGAGAGCGTCTGGGCATAAGTGGAGGGACGGCCTATGCCTTTGTCCTCCATCTCTTTTACCAGGGTCGATTCGTTAAAGCGCGCCGGGGGCTGGGTGAAGCGCTGCGCGGTGCCGAGATCCAAGAGCTTTAGCTCGTCGCCTTCGGCCAGTTCAGGCAAGACCTTGCCCTCTTCGCTCTCGGCTCCTGCGTCCGACGGAGTCTCGTCCACGCCCTCTACATAGAGGGTCATGAACCCCTTGAACTTCAGGATCGAGCCGGAAGCGCGCAGCTCGTAGCGGCCCGCTTCGACCTCGAAGACGGTGGAGTCGAAAACAGCTGGCTTCATCTGGCAAGCCAGGAAGCGATCCCACACCAGCTTGTAGAGCTTGTACTGGTCGGCTTCGAGGAAGGACTTAACCTTCTCGGGCGGGTAGGCCATGGTGGTGGGGCGCACCGCTTCATGCGCGTCCTGCGCGCCCTTTTTGATCTTGTATTTCACAGGATTGGCCGGCAAAAGTTCTTCGCCGTAGGTGCGCTGTATGTAGTCGCGGCACGACGCCAGGGCGTCGTCGCTTATACGCGTGGAGTCGGTACGCATATAGGTGATTAGGCCGACGGGCTCGCCTTCGACATCCATGCCCTCGTAGAGGCGCTGGGCCAGCATCATCGTCTTTTTTGCCGAGAAGCGGTGTTTTCTAAACGCCTCGCGCTGAAGGGTAGAGGTGAGGAAGGGAGGCGCGGGGTTGCGTTTGCGTTCTTTGCGCTGCACGCCCTTCAAGATCAGCTTCGAGGCGCGGACTTCCTTCTCGGCGGCCTGGGCAGCGTCCTTGTCGGCGAGGCGGGTTTTTTTGCCGTCAACCTTATCGAGCCGCGCTGCGAAGGGGGGCGGATTACCGCCCTCAAGGCGGGTATCGAGCGTCCAGTATTCTTGCGGGTCGAACTTTTTGATCTCGGCTTCGCGATCCACCACGAGGCGCAACGCAACCGACTGCACCCGGCCCGCCGAGAGGCCGCGTCTCACCTTCTGCCAGAGGATGGGGCTCACCTGATAACCGACCAGACGGTCGAGGATACGCCGGGCCTGCTGAGCGTTGTAGCGGTTCTCGTCGAGCTCTTTGGGCTCGCTCAGCGCCTTTTGAACGCCCTTCTTGGTGATCTCGGTTATCATCACGCGGCTCATCGTCAGCTCGCCTTTTTTGGGGCGAATTTCTTCGGCGATGTGCCACGCTATCGCCTCGCCCTCGCGGTCGGGGTCGGGCGCGAGGTAGATCATGTCCGCGGTCCGGGCCGCCTTGCGCAGCTCACTGACCGTCTTCTTCTTGTCGGGCAGCACGGCGTACGTCGGGGAGAAGTCCTCCTCGTCGACACC
>CAXMSR010000338.1:1373-1862 GCA_964195725.1 uncultured Kiloniellaceae bacterium
CCTCGCGGTCGGGGTCAGGCGCGAGGTAGACGTGGTCGGCTGTGGCGGCCAGCTTCTTCAGATTCTTTATGACCGTGCCCTTGCCGCGAATGACGCCATACTTGGGCGTGAAGTTGTCTTCGATGTCAACGCCAAGCGAGCTCTTGGGCAGATCTTTGACATGGCCCACCGAGGCTTCGACATCAAAATCCTTGCCCAGGTAGCGTTTCAAGGTGCGTGCCTTTGCGGGGCTCTCTACTATAAGTAACGATTTACCCATGATCACTTTCCATATGTTATTCGGTCAGACCGAAAAGCGGCGATGGCGCTCTTCAAAGAGAAGGCGGCTCACGCGCTTTAGTTCAATTTACAATAAAGTTTACCGGGCCACTCCTGCGCCCGACCTATAAGTACCAGCTCCATCAGCGCCGCCGAGGCCGCTCCAGCAGTGAGCTGCGAGCGGTTTATCAGCGTTTCGATGTCCAGCGGAGCTTCTTCCAATACATCCAG
>CAXMSR010000339.1:0-1861 GCA_964195725.1 uncultured Kiloniellaceae bacterium
TCGGGAAGAGCGTCGTTTATCTCCCTATAGGTGAGAAAACCGCGCTCCTTGCCGAGATCGAGCAGCTCTTCAACAGCCTCGACTCTTATGCCTCTTGACATAAAAAACTTCTCCTTGAATCTCTTTGCTTCAAAACTAAAGGGGTGGAATACTCACACAGACCCTATTTCCTTGTCTATCCTTATTTTTTCACGGCCCAGCCGACGAAACTCGTCATCGTCTCCAGCCTCGACCGCGCGGGCTATCCTGCGGGAGAGGTCGTCGCGTGTTTTTTCAAGCCTGCGCCGCTCCAGCTGGCGTGTCAAAAGGCTGTAATCACTGTTTTCATCGACTATCGGCTCCATCACCAACCCGGTCAACAGCACACGCAACCGCTCGGGGGCCTGCTCCAGAGGAAAGTTCTCGCCGGGCTCGGTGCGCGACGCCACAAATTGCGCCGCTTCGCGCGCACCCCCCTCGTCGAGCCACCGCTCCCCGCGCTCGTGGATGAACTCTCTTCGTCGCTCCGGCTCGTGTATCAGAAAGCTCAAGAGCTTTAACTGCTGCGGATCGAGTTCCTTCGCTTCGAGCATGCCGGAGGGCTCCCCCTCCGGTTGCCCGTCGCCCTGAGTCGCGCCGTGCGCGCCCTCCCTGGGGGGTCTGCGCTTTGCAAAGACCCCGGAGGCGCGCTTTCGAAGCTGCACTTCGTCGAGATCGAGGGCGTCGGCGGCGCGCTTTAGCAGCCGGTCTTTCAGTATCTGGTCGGTAAGGGGGACAAGCTTTTCCAGCACCGCATCGGCGGCGTTCTGCTTGCCGTAGATCGGGTCGGTCCCCTCCACCCTTATAATGCGCTCTACGCAGAGATCAAAAAGCGGGCGCGCAGCCTCTATTAAAGAGGCCAAGTCCCCTCCCTCGCTCACAAAGCTGTCCGGGTCTTCGCCCGGAGGCAACGAGACCGCCGAGCAGGAGTAGCCCTCCTGTAGAAATATCTCCAGACTTCTCTCCATGGCTTTTTGACCCGCTTCGTCGCCATCGAAGATAAGCACCGCGCTGTCGGCCCTGCGCCGCAGCGCCTCGACGTGTTCGCGGGTAAGGGCGGTGCCCAGCGTCGCCAGACAGCCGGGATAGCCGCGCTGGTTGAGGATGACCACATCCATGTAACCCTCAACAATAATAGCGCGCTTTGACCGGCGTATGGCGTCGGCACCCTCAAAAAGGCCGAAAAGCACCCGCCCCTTGTGAAAAACCGGCGTCTCGGGGCCGTTTAAGTATTTCGGGTTGCCCTCTCTGGGCTCTCCCATCTCGCGTCCGCCAAAGCTGATGGTGCGGCCCATGGTGTCGAGGATGGGAAATATCAAACGATCCCTAAAGCGATCGTAATACCCCCTTTTGCCCTTTACCGCTAGACCCGCTTTTTCTAAAAGTTCGCCGGGGTAGCCTTTTGCGTCGAGAAAACGGCTGAGATTGTCCCAGCCTTCGGGGGCGCAACCTATGTTGAAACGCTCGGCGGCGGCTTCGTCGATGCCGCGTTTTGCCGCGTAGCTGCGGGCGATTTCGCCCGCGCGCCCCGTGGTGAACTGGTGCCGGTAGTAGCGGGTGGCGAGCGCGAGGAGGTCAAATATTTTTTCTCGCTCGCTGCGCGCTTTTTTTATCTCTTCGCTCTCTTCTCCGCGCGGAAGCTCTACTCCGGCCTTTAGCGCCAGCTTCTCAACCGCCTGCCGAAAGTCGAGCCCTTCGGCCTCCATCAGGAAGGTGAAGGCGTTGCCCCCCTTGTCGCAGCCAAAGCACTTGAAGGTGCCGCGCTCTTCGTTGACGGTGAACGACGGCGTCTTCTCGGAGTGAAAGGGGCACAGTCCCTTGTAGTGGGTGCCGGCCTTTCGAA
>CAXMSR010000340.1:0-1857 GCA_964195725.1 uncultured Kiloniellaceae bacterium
GTGCGCCCGTCTACGTCGATTTCAATACCTTGCACACCGCCCACGGCAGAGCGCTTACCTTCGCCACCGGTATAAAGGCGGCCCAGCCCAAGCTCAAAGTCGTGGTGATGACAGGTGACGGCGACGCGGTGGGCATCGGCGGCAACCACTTTATCCATGCTTGTCGGCGAAACATCGACATGACTGCGATCATCATCAACAACATGGTCTACGGCATGACCGGCGGGCAGCCGAGCTGGCGGTGGCCTCGGGCGCTACCTTTGTGGCGCGTACCACCACTTATCACGCCAAGCCGATGGAGAACCTGATCCGAAAGGCCCTGCTGCACAAGGGGTTTTCGGTGGTGGAGGTCATCTCTCAGGCCCCGGTCTGCTACGGGCGCAGAAACGGCATTCCCAACGCGGCGGATATGATGCAGATACAGCGCGACAAGGCGATCCCGATCGCTAAAGCCAAAGACATGAGCTTTGAAGAGCGCAGGGCCCACTTCGTCACCGGCATCCTCATGGAGCGCGATATGATGGAGTGGACCGAGAGCTACGATGAAGTCCGGCGTCAAGCCGGTTGGGAGGGGGACAAATAATGAGAACCGAAGTTCGACTTGCAGGCTCGGGTGGCCAGGGGCTCATCACAGCTGCCGTCATCCTGGCCGAAGCGGTGGCGCTGGGCTCGGGGATGAACGTGGTACAGACCCAGTCCTACGGCCCCGAAGCGCGTGGCGGTGCCTCCAAGGCCGACGTCGTCATCTCGGATGAGCCGATCTATTACCCCAAGGCGCGCAGCCTCGACATCCTCATCGCCCTCACCCAAGAGGCTTGCGACCGCTACGGCGGCGCGCTAAAAGAGGGCGGCATCCTTCTGGTGGACGAAGACAAGGTGAAGGTGACGCCGACGCCGGGCGCGGTGCGTATCCCCGTGACGCGCATAGTTCGCGAGCAGTTCGGGCGCGAGACCTACGCCAACGCGGCGGTGTTGGGCGCGCTGAGCGCGATGATCGAGACGGTGCCGGAAAAAGAGGTCAAGGCCGCTTTGGCCAAGCGCGTTCCCCCTGCGACCGTCGAGGCCAACCTCAAAGCCTTCGCCCTGGGAGTTCAACTGGGGATTGAGGCCCGCGACAAGCCGCCACCGGCCCCGGCGGAGGCCGATCTCTAACGGAAACCGCTTATCATGAGCTTTTTTAGCCGCGCTGCGGCGCTGATCTTTATAGCGATGTTGGCTTGCGCATATCCAGCTTGCGCGGCCATGCCTTCGGTCTTTGTGAGCGTGGAGCCGCAGCGCTTCTTTGTCGAGCGCATCGGCGGCTCCGGCATGAAGGTCGAGGCGCTGGTCGGCCCCGGCCAATCCCCCGCCACCCTCGATCCTTCGCCTAAAACCATCGCTCGCCTCTCGTCGGCCGATCTCTACTTTCGCACCGGGCTGCCCTTTGAAGAGGTGCTGCTGAACCGTTTTAAAGAGGGCCACCCCGGCTTGAAGATAGTAGACGTGCGCCGGGGGCTTGAGCTCGTGAAGCTTGAAGGGCACGGTCACAAAGACGAAGACAAAGGGCAGGGCAGCGGCGAGCTCGACCCCCACATCTGGCTCTCGCCGCGCTTGTCCATGACGCAAGCCAGGGTAATAAGCGAGGCGCTCTGCGAGGCCGACCCGGCAAGGGCGGCGCTTTATCGCAAAAACCTCGAAGCCCTTATAACCGATCTGGAGCGGGTTGACGCAGAGCTGGCGGCGCTGCTGGCTCCCTACAAGGGGCGCGAATTTCTCGTCTTTCACCCCTCCTTTGGCTACTTCGCGCGGGCCTACGGTCTAAAGCAGGTGGCGGTGGAGCACGAGGGCAAAGAACCTGGAGCGCGCTCGATGGCCCGG
>CAXMSR010000341.1:0-1841 GCA_964195725.1 uncultured Kiloniellaceae bacterium
GCGTCTACCAATTCCGCCACTTCGGCACGGAACGCATCGTATATCACAGGCGGCGATTGGGGGTCAAGCGGGGTGTTGGGGGCTTGGCCGTTCGCTAGTGATTTTTCAGTTTTTGGTGGCTCTCGCAAAGTCCCAGGGCACCAGTATCTGGTGTGCGCCGCAGTCGTGGAAGAGGCGGTGGCACACGGTGTTGCCCAGACCGTGGAGATCATCACCCTTTTTGGGCAGCCCCACTATGATGAAATCGTAGTTGCCTTCGCTGCTGGTGCGGCACAGTTCTGCAGCCGGCTTGCCTTCGGTTATTATCGTTTTTGTCTGGTAGCCTGTCTCTTTTAATGTCGCCTCGTGGTCGGCCATGAAGGAGACGTCGGCGTTTTTGTCTCTTTTGACGTTCATGAGGGTAAGTTCTATGTTTTCAGCAGCTTCGTAGCCAGCGAAGAAGGCGACGCAGTGCTCCGAGGCCAGCGATTGATCGAGCGACATCAGCATCCGCACCGGGCGGTCGACCAGATCATCCAGGGTGTGGCCGCCGTGTTTGACGACGACTAGCGGCACCTGACAGTTGTGGATTAGATCACTCGATACCGAGCCGAAGAGCAGCACATGTATGTCGCTGTGTACGCGCGCGCCCACCATGACGAAATCGTAGCCCCGGTTGGCCTCTTCCGAGGCAGCCTGGCCCGGTTCGGCCTCGATCAGCACCGAGCGGGTCTTGACGGCGTGCGCGCTCATCTCTTCGGTGCGCCGGGTCAAAAATTGGTGGCCCGCCTCGCGTGCGCGTTTGCGGATTATGTCCACCTGAAAGTCGGGGATGTTCTTGTGCTTGACCCCCCCGGTATTTACGGCGTGAAAGAGCGTTACCTCGGCCTGGAGGATTTTAGCCACTTTCAGTGCTACCGCCTCACATTGGCGGCTCGATTCCGAGTTGTCTACCGGTACCATAATGCGCAGTGCCATATGTTCGTGCTCCTTTTATTCTGGACTGGATTCATTATTATACTACCATAACATTCGTTTAGTAATATTTCGAGTTGGGGCTCTTTTATCCGGGCCTCGAACTTTTCCGTGAAAGGATGTCAGGATGTCGTGGATCAAGATTGACGAAGACAAGTGTACCAAATGCGGGCTGTGCGCCGCAGATTGCCCCAGGGGTGATCTGCTTTTCAGCCCGGAGATAGTCCCGAACAGCGCTGAAAAAATGTGGTGTATCCACTGCGGCCACTGCGCCGCCATCTGCCCCACGGGGGCGCTTGATCTGGACGGGATACCCCCCGAGCGTCTGAATGATACAGACGGCGCCCCATTGCCCCGGTTCTCTTCGGTGGCGCAGCTTATGAGCACGCGGCGTTCAATTCGCGCGTTTACCTCCCGGCCCCTTGGGCGCGAGGCGCTCGGCGAGCTTCTGGAGGCCGCCAACTACGCCCCCACCGGTGCCAACGGACGCACGGTGCGCTGGACGGTGGTAGACACCCCTGAAGAGCTGAAAAAGGTCGCTTCCATGGTAATAGACTGGATGCGCGCCAGCCAGCCCAGCGTGGCGGGCACCCCCTACGAGACGATCTTCAAGACGCTGGTGGACAACTGGGACGACGGCTTGGACTGCATCCTCTGGGACGCGCCTGTGCTGGCAGTGGCCCATGCGTCCAAGCACATGATAACCCCGCAGCAAGACTGCGTCATCGCCATCACCTATCTGGAACTTGCGGCGTGGGCCAACGGTGTCGGTTCTTGTTGGGGAGGTTTTCTCAACAGGTGCGCCAGCATGCACAAACCCCTGCGCGACGCGCTGGGCCTTGACGAGGACGAGGGCGTCTACGGCTCGCTCATGTTGGGCTACCCCA
>CAXMSR010000342.1:0-1476 GCA_964195725.1 uncultured Kiloniellaceae bacterium
GGCAGATAGAACTCGGCGGCGTTGGCCGTCCCGGTCAGGTCTACCATGTTCACCTCTGCGGAATCGCAGCTTAGTTTGTTCTTGGAGGCGTCCACCATGACGACGTTGCCGTTTGCCCGTAAAAGCTGCTCGCTGCGGTTGTAGACGATCTTGTCGGCCGTGATGACGTGTTCGCCCCACGTCACCCGAACGTCGCCCTCAGCCACCACCTCGTCGGCCCCGGTGTTGGTCAGGCTGCGCGCGGTCAGCTGAAGGGGCGACTCTCCCCCCGTCCCGGCGTCGGCAAAGCCGATCTGCTCCAGCGCCAGCCCCCTGGCTGCAAAGAGGAGCACGAGAAGTAGCGCGGCCGCGTAGCGTATCACCCGCGCAGCCCCATTTTAGCCAGAACCGCGTGCGCCTCGGCGACGATGGTGAGCGAGCCTGTGCAGACGATCAGGTCTTCGCGCCCGGCCTGATCCACGGCGCTCTTTAGCGCAGTGGGGAGGTCTGCGACGAGCTGTGCGTTGGCGTAGCTCGAAGTCGCCTCACTAAGCTCTTCGGGGGCAAGGGCTCTGACCGAAGCCGAACGCGTGAGGGTGATGCAATCAGCCAGGGGCGAGAGCTTCTCTACGATAACGGTCGCGTCCTTGTCGCCCAGAACACCCAGGATGAGGTGCAGCCGACCACCTGCGCGTATCCTCTTCTCCGCTATCGCAACGAGGCTCTCGACCAACGCTGCGGCGGCATGGGGGTTGTGCGCGCCGTCAACCATAACCACCGGCCCCGTGCCAAAGCTCTCCATCCTGCCGGGCCAGCGCACCGATGCCGCGGCTTCTACCAGCACCTTGGGGTCGAGCCTCCACCCTTTGGATGCGAGGGTTTCGAGCACGGAGGCCGCAAGGGAGAGGTTTTTTCGCTGAAAGAGGCCGGGCAGCGCAAGTCGCAAGCCCGCCACGCTCCAGTCGGCACCGTTATAAGTGAACCAATCGTCAGAGGCGGCAAAAGAGAAGTCCTGCCCAAAGACCTTTAGCGGCGCGCCAGTCTTTAGGCAGTGCGCTTTAATGGCGGCCAACGCTTCACCTTCAGCGCAGGTGCTCATCGTCACCCCACGCTTGGCTATACCGGCTTTCTCAAGGGCGATCTCGCCCAGGGACTCGCCCAGATGCTCGGAGTGGTCGAGGCCGACGTTTGTGACGGCGGTGGCGACGGGGGCGACGACGTTGGTCGAATCAAGCCGCCCGCCCATCCCGACTTCAACTACCGCCACGTCCACCTCTTCGCGCGCGAAGTGCTCGAAGGCGATCGCCGTGATGATCTCGAACTGCGTCATCTCGGCTGCGCGCGGGTCTTTTTCGGCGGTCGCCAATACATTATTAAGGATTGGGGGCACCGCCCCTTTGTCCATCGGTACGCCGTTGATGCGGATTCTCTCGCCAAAATGCTCCAGGGGCGGAGAGGTGTAGAGACCGACCTTATAGCCGCTAAGCTCCAGTGTTT
>CAXMSR010000342.1:1530-1840 GCA_964195725.1 uncultured Kiloniellaceae bacterium
AGAGGATGGCGCAGGTGGAACCCTTGCCGTTGGTGCCGCCGACGTGGACGGTGGCATACTTTTTCTGGGGGTCGCCCAGCACACCCAATGCCGCGCTAATGCGCTCCAGGCCAAGGTTTATACCGAACTTGTCCAGGGCATTTATGGTAGCCAGGGCTTCATTTGGGTCAGTAGGCGTTTTCAACTCTTCCTCGTTCAAGTTTTTGCGATAGCTTTTGAGAGTTAACAGAACAGATTCCCCTTTGTCCAGCAAAGCTCGAAACAAATTCGGTCAAAGTAGAGAAAAGTGTCTTTTTTTATTGACATACCC
>CAXMSR010000343.1:0-1836 GCA_964195725.1 uncultured Kiloniellaceae bacterium
GCGCGCTCGGCTCCTTCGCTCTCTTCCAGCTCGACAAAAACGGGAACAAAAGCGACGGTGAGGCTGCCCTCGGCAAAGAGGCTGCGCAGCATGTTGGGCAGGCGAAAGGCGACGAGGAACGCATCGAGCGCGCCACCGGCACCAAAGAGCGCCGCCGTGACCACATCGCGCACCAGCCCCAGCACCCGCGAGAGCATGGTAGCCGACGAGAGCACCGAGAACGCGCGCGCGATGCGCCCGCTCACTTCGCTACCCACCGCCAGTTCCCCCGGAGACATCTTTGGGAACGCCTGCGCGTGCGCGGAAAAATCCACCTGAATTCAATGGCTTCACCCCTAATTAACACTTGTCGTCCATATTCTGAAGACGCTAGCATACCATTGTCGGCTATGCTACGACCACGCTACGATAACCGAGGCGCAAAAACAGAGAGGGAAAAGTCCAATTGTCGAGAAATCTCATCATCTTCGCCAAAGAACCGGTTGCGGGAAAGGTCAAGACCCGGCTGGCCCGGCACATAGGTGCTCCCGCCGCGGCATACGTATACGAGGCGATGGTGGCCGAGCTGGCCCAGACCATAAGCGGCTTTGAGGGCGACACCCACTGGTGGGTGGACGGCGACATGGACAAGATCGCCGCGCTCAATTGCCACGGCCCTTGCCCCGACTCCTCCCCCGACTCTTCCTATAACGCAGCCCCCACCTACACCCCCCAGCCAAAGGGGGATCTGGGCGAGCGGCTGCGCACTGCTTTTGCCGACACCTTCGCAAAGTTCACCGGCCCGGTGGCCGTCATCGGCACCGATTGTCCCACCCTCGACGCACAGCGACTAAACGAGCTCTTCGCGGCAGTGGAGGCCGGTGCTGGAGCAGCGCTCATCCCCGCCTCTGACGGAGGCTACGCGGCGCTGGCCCTGGCCTCGCGTTACGACCGGGCTTTTGATGAGATAAGATGGTCGACCGAGTACACCCTGGCCGACACTATGGAGAGGTTGGCCGAGGGCGGGCTTACCGTAGAGGTGCTGGAGGGCGTTAGCGACGTGGACGAGTATGACGACCTTCAAACGCTGTGCCGCCATATCCGTCGCGCGCCTGCGGGGGAATTCACCCTGCTGCGTCCGGCGCTCGACGGGCTGGGGCTATTGCACAAAGACGCCATCCCCGACGATCTGTGCCGCCCGGTGCTACTCGGCCCCGCCCCTGTCAGGATAATCTCCCTGGTACCCAGCGTCACCGAGTGCCTCTTTGATCTGGGGATGGGCAGCGCCGTAGTCGGGCGCACCGACTACTGCATAAGCCCCCCCGAAGAGGTGGCGAAGCTGCCAAGCGTCGGGGGGCCAAAATCTCTGGAGGTCGCCAGGATAGTGGCCCTTCGCCCCGATCTGGTGTGGGCCGACGCCGAAGAGAACGGGCGCGAAGAGGTCGAGGCGCTCATAGCCGCAGGCTTGCGCGTCTTCGTGGCGCTGCCCCGCACCGTTAGAGACGTGGCCTCGTTTCTGCGCCGCACGGCACTTCTGTGCGCCACCGACACGGCCCGCGAGCGCGCCGCCTTCGAGGCCCGGAGGCTGGAGACGTTGGGCAAAGCGTCCGGCTCCGCCTCCGCCAAGGGCAACGCCGTTCGCGCCGTCGCCCTCATCTGGCGCAACCCCTACATGAGCTTTACCCCACACACGCTTTCGGGCGCGCTGCTGGAGGCGGCGGGCTTTACCAATCTGGTAGCGGCGGGGTCAAGACCTTACCCTGAGCTGAGCGAGGGGGAGATAGCTGCGCTGGCTCCCGAAGTCCTTTTGTTGCCGAGCGAGCCCTACCTCTTCACCGGGGAAGACGCCAAAGAGCT
>CAXMSR010000344.1:0-1821 GCA_964195725.1 uncultured Kiloniellaceae bacterium
GTACGAGACAGCCACCGTAAAGTGTAGCTGTGGCAGCAACTTCGAGACCCGCTCCACCAAGAGCGAGATCAAGACCGAAATATGCTCCGAGTGTCATCCCTTCTACACCGGCAAGGCGAAGATGCTCGATACCGAAGGACGCATCGAGAGATTTAACCGCAAGTACGGCAAAAAGACGCAGGAATAGCGGCCCCATGACCGACCTCTCGGTTGAGGTGCTGGGCTACACGCCCGACCCCGAGCGCGCTGTGGCGGCGGCGGCACGGTTGTGCTACTCGCCGCGCAGCGTCTCCGAGCTTCGCAGCTCGCTGGGCGAGGACGAGGTAGACACCCTTCTCGGCAAACTGCTGGAGATGGGGCACTTCTCGGCGCTGGAGCACGCAGTCTTCACCTTCGGCATCGAGGGGATAAGCCGCGCCTGCTCGCACCAGCTGGTGCGTCACCGCGTGGCCTCCTATTCGCAGCAGAGCCAGCGCTACGTCACTCTGGACAAAGTCAACGCCATCGTCCCCCCGTCGGTAAAAGCCGACGCGGACAAGGCGGCCGAGTTCGAGCGCATGCTTACTGAAATATGGGCGTTCTATTCGCGTATGGTTGACAGCGGTGTCGCGCCCGAAGATGCGCGCTATATCCTGCCCAACGCTTGCGAGACCAAGATAGTGGTGACGATGAACGCGCGCGAGCTGCACCATTTCTTCCGCCTGCGCACCTGTCGGCGCGCCCAGTGGGAGATTCGGCTGATGGCCGAAGCGATGCTGAAAGAGGTCGCCCCCAAAGCGCCCAAACTCTTCAAGGGGGTGGGACCGGGCTGCGTGGTTGGCCCTTGCCCCGAAGGCACGATGAGCTGCGGCCAAGCGGTGGAAGTGCGCAGCCACATCGCGGCACTGGTTCAAGGCTGAGGGGCAAAACCCGGGGTTAAGGTTCAGGGCTCACTTGCCGCGCGCTCAATCGTCAACGCATCCAACCTCATTACATACAAGGGCCCACCTTGAAACTCCTGTCACGGTTCTCCGAAATAGAAGAGCGCTACGAGCAGATAAACCAAGAGATAGCCGACCCCTCGGTCATCTCCGACAGGGCGCTCTATACCAAGCTCACACGCGAACACTCCGAACTGCGCGAGATGGTGGCGGGTATCGTCGAATTCAAAGCTTCCTCTGAGGCTTTGGAAGAGGCCCGCTCGCTCTTGGGCGATTCCGAGCTTGGTGAGCTGGCCAAAGAAGAGCTCCCCGGCGCCGAAAAGCGTTTCGCGCTGGCCGAAGAGAAGATAAAAAACCTTCTCGCCCCCGCCGACCCCCTCGATGGCAAAGACATCATCCTTGAAATACGCGCAGGCACCGGCGGCGATGAAGCGGCGCTCTTTGCCGCCGACCTCTTTCGCATGTACCAGCGTTACGCCGAGCTCAAGGGGTGGAAGGTAGAAGTCTTAAGCTCCAGCATGATAGGGCTTGGCGGCATCAAGGAGATCATAGTGCTCCTGAAGGGCACCAAGGTCTACGGCCAGCTCAAATTCGAGAGTGGCGTGCACCGCGTACAGCGCGTCCCCGAGACTGAATCGAGCGGGCGCATCCACACCTCGGCGGTCACCGTGGCGGTGATGCCCGAGGCCGACGACATCGACTTTGAGCTCAACATGGAGGAGATACGCGTCGATGTCTTCCGCGCCAGCGGAGCGGGCGGGCAGCATGTTAACAAGACCGAATCCGCCGTGCGCCTAACACACCTGCCCACCGGGGTGATAGTTAGCTGCCAGGACGGAAAATCACAGCACAAGAACAAAGCCCAGGCGATGAAGATCATGAAGGCCCGCCTCTTTGAAAA
>CAXMSR010000345.1:0-1818 GCA_964195725.1 uncultured Kiloniellaceae bacterium
GGGGCGGCGGCCACCTCTATTACGAGACCGCCGGACTGCTCATCGCCTTCATCCTCTTCGGCAAAACTCTGGAAACGATAGCCAAATCGCGCGCCGGACGGGCAATCGAAGCGTTGATGGAGCTGCAGCCCCCCACCGCGCGGCTGGTGCGAGGTGCCGACTACGGACCGGCCACCGAGATCGACGTGCCTGTTGAAGAGGTAGAGGTGGGCGACCTGATAAGGGTGCGCCCCGGCGAGAAGATCCCCGTGGACGGAAGCGTGGTCGAGGGCAGCTCGGCGGTGGACGAGGCTATGATCACCGGCGAGGCAATCCCCGTGGAGAAGGTTGTGGGTTCGCAAGTGGTGGGCGCCACCGTCAACCGCACCGGTTCGTTCATCTTCAAGGCCGAGCGCGTGGGCACCGACACCGCGCTGGCGCGCATCGTCCGGCTGGTGGAAGAGGCGCAGGGCTCCAAGGCCCCCATTCAGAACCTCGCCGACCGGGTGTCGGCGATCTTTGTTCCGGTCGTCATCTGTATCGCCGCCGCCGCCTTCCTCATCTGGCTGGCGGTGGGCTCCTCTGCGGCTACCGCGCTCTCTATCTTCGTCGCCGTGCTCATAGTCGCCTGCCCCTGCGCGTTAGGGCTGGCTACCCCCACGGCGGTGATGATGGGCACCGGCATCGGGGCCAAGATGGGGATTCTGATAAAGGGAGCCGAGGCGCTCCAGCTCATCGGCGACGTCGATACCGTAGTCTTCGACAAGACCGGCACCCTCACCGTGGGCCGCCCCGAGCTGGTTGAGCTCTTCTGCAAGGACAAAGCGCGCGAAGATGAACTGCTAGCACTTGCGGCCTCTTGCGAGGCGGGCTCGGAACACCCCCTGGCCGAATCGGTGGTGGGGGCGGCAAAAAGTCGCAACCTCGCGCTCTCGCCCTCTTCTGATTTTCAGGCGTACCCCGGCAAGGGGGTAGAGGCCACGGTTAAGGGGCACCGCGTGCTGGTGGGCACCGAGAGTTTTCTGACCGCGCAGGGGGTGGATTTTACCGCGCTGTCAGCCGCCAAGCGCAACTTCGTCGATCGCGCCATGACCGCGCTCTGCCTCGCGGTGGACGGCGAGGCGGCGGCCATTCTGGTGATGTCCGACACGGTAAAAGAGGGCGCGGCAGAGGCGATCTGGAGGCTGGGGCATCTGGGCATTTCCAGCATACTCCTGACCGGCGACAACCGGCGCACCGCCGAAGCGGTGGCCTCCCAGGTGGGGATCAAGACGGTCATTGCCGAAGTGCTGCCGGAGGAAAAGGACCAGCGCATTCAGGAGCTTAAGGCCAAGGGGCTGAAGGTGGCGATGGTGGGCGACGGGATAAACGACGCCCCGGCGCTGATGCGCGCCGACGTGGGGGTGGCGATAGGCTCGGGGGCCGACGTGGCGATTGAATCAGCCGACGTGGTGCTGGTCCACAACGACATCGCCGACGTCTACCGCACCGTCGAGCTCTCGCGCTTTGCGATGCGCAAGATCAAGCAAAACCTCTTCTGGGCGTTTCTCTACAACACCGTCGGAATACCGCTGGCCGCCGGGCTCTTCTACCCCTTCACCGGATGGCTCTTGCACCCGGTGGTGGCGGGCGCGGCGATGGCGCTCTCCAGCGTCTCGGTGGTCACAAACTCGGTGTTGATGAAACGCTTTAAGCCTTCGGCCTGAAAATATGGACTGGAATAGAGGGCTTAAATAAAAAGAGGACAATAAAAAAGCCCCCTCCTTTTCGGGAGGGGGCTTTAATAACGCTATCGGTGTAAAAGGTGGTTACGCGGCCACTTGGGCCTTCTTGGCCTTT
>CAXMSR010000346.1:0-1771 GCA_964195725.1 uncultured Kiloniellaceae bacterium
TGTCGGCGAGGGTTTCGCCCCGAAAGACAACGGGCGGCTGCGCTCCGTCTATCCCGTTCACTATCAGCGCAGTTCGCTTCGGTTTCATCTGGCCCTTTCAGGTGGCGCAAAAAGATCAACTGCAAAATTCAGTGGCTATAAATGAAGATTATTTTCGAGTAAGCAGGCCGATGGGGCTACCGTATGCGGTTGGCGTACTGCGCCAGAAGCTCGGGGTTGGTTATCCGGTAGGTGTCGTCATCCGCGTTGTCCTCGTCGGACTTTGCGATGAACCCCCTTGACATAAAAGCGTCAACCGCCATAGCCAACCCCTGCTGCTCGTCGCTCCCCTTGTCCGTTGCGACCCCCAGGTCCGCTGCGACCCCCAGGTCCGCTGCGCGCCCCAGCGCGTCTTTGACGCGAGCGAGCGAGAACTCTTCGCCGTCGCCGGGCGCTGCGTCTTCCAGAGCGGCCAGGGCCAACCGGGATGTCCAGGTGGGCACCAGCCCGTCCTTTACCGCCGCAAACACCCCTTTTATGAATTTAGCCGGGTCTTCGCCGCCTTCGGCCTTTATCGGCTTGCCAAAACGCAGATAGATAGGCGCTTCACGGTACTTGCCGTACTCTCGGTCAAGCTGGTAGAGCTCGGTGAAGATATCCTTGTTGGAGATGTTCTCGCCCTGTCTGGCCGCCTCAATCTCTTCATCTTCGGGGACGATTGTGTAGGAGACCGATACGGGGACGAAATAGGCGCTGCGCCCATTCTCGGCGAGGAAGCTAAAGAGGTTCTCCACTATCCCCATCTTGGGCTCGCCCAGCAGCCCCGTGCGCGAACGGGTGCCCTCGATGTAGAACATGAAGGGCTCGTTGTGGCCCCAGACGTAGCGCAGATACTCGGAGTGCGCCCTGCTGTAGAGTGGATTCTGGAACCACCTGACCCGCATCAGCCGCGTGGCCGCGCCGATATATTCGCGCCTTATCTTATAGGCGTTTAGCTGCGGCATCATCTTGGCCGACGAGCCGCGAAAGAGGTTGGCTCCGGCGGCGATCAGCGGCTGCTCCCCTCCGAAAGCGTTGATCGCGATGCAGATCGGTATGTGGTCGGCGTTGGAGATATGGTTGGGTATAAAGAAAACCGGCTCTTTGCAGAGGAGCTTCTTTATCTCGTCCAGGTCATCCTGCTCGTATTTGAGTTTGATGTTCTTTACGAAGTTGGAGAACTTCTTGTAGGCCATCTGGCGAAAGAGAGCGAAAAAGGCGGGGCTCAGCTCGCTCACCATATCCTGCAGGTAGTAGCGGGTCAGGTGCGCGATGACGTCGTCGTCGCTGTCGATCTCTTTCAGCTCGCTATATCTTAGGCGATAGTGGTCTATCAGCTGTTCATGCGCCTTGCGGCTCTCTTCCGAGCGCCCCGGCTTGGAGGCCCTCTCAACCAGCTCTTTGATTTTGTGGCGGAAAAAGCGCTTCTGGTAGATCTTGGAGCGTCTGGCGTCCAGGGCCGCCTCAAGGCGGTGCTCGCTGTAGTGGGCGCTCACCTTCTCCCCGGCAGCGGCTATTACGTCTTTTTTGAAGATCCTCGTATTGTTCAGGCACACCCGCTCGGCGCACCAGCGCACCGCAGGTACCTCGCAGAACTGTATGACCGCATCGAAGATCTTTTCGGGAAGCGATGTGCGCCTGGAGGGCGCTTTGTCCATATCCATGAACTCTCCGTTGGTCGTAAAAAAAGTCCGTTCAATATAACCACAGTTCACGCTTTGAGGTTAAGGACAAAAAAGCGCCGACGGGATAG
>CAXMSR010000347.1:0-1770 GCA_964195725.1 uncultured Kiloniellaceae bacterium
CCCAGGTTGCCCGGATCCCTTATCCTGTCGAGGATGACCAGCGGCCCGGCCAGCCCCAGCACCGATTCTTGCGCGTAGACGGGTGTTTTGACTATCAGCGCGACGCCTTGGGGTTGCGAGGTGTCGGAGACTTCGCGAAAGACACCTTTGGCGAGGATCGTCGGCGTTATGCCCTGCGCTTTAAGCGCGGCTGAAAACGCCAGATTTCTCTCGCCCGACCAATCCTGCACGACGTAGGCGCTCTCGATCTCCAGCCCGGAGGCGATCACCTCTTCGGCAAGGCGCACCCCTTCGGTTACCCACACCCCCTCCTGACGGCGCGCTTTGGCGTCGCGAAGGAGCTTGGTCAGGCGCTTGACCCTGGTGTTGGAGGTGGATTTTATCGGGTCCAATTCTCGACCTTGGCTATTGGGGGTTGTCCTGCCGACAAATCGCTGGCAGGTAGGTTTCTCCATGCAATCTTGGCCCGGGTATCAGCCACAGGACTCTGGCGCAGCAGCCTTACCCTTGGCTTTCTTCCCTCTCGGGGCAAAGCGCTCTTCTTCGCTGTAGATGCACCCGCAGTACTGCTGCCGGTACATGCCCAGCCGCTTGGACTCGGCGACGCCGTCGGCCCACCTGTCGCGCCAGTCGCGGTACAAAAAGCGCACTCCGGTCTCGCTCTCCACACTCTCGCCCAGCTCGCGTATTAACTCGTGGTTTTGAAATTTGCTGAAGAGCAAAGTACTGGTAAACGCCTCGAAGCGGCCCTTTTTGGCAACGAGCGCAGTATTGTAAAGACGCGAGTAGTAGCAGTAGCGGCAGCGCTGGGCCTCGCGGTAGGCCACCTCGCGCAGCCAGGGCTTCAGGTCGTAGCTGCCCACGGGCAAAAGCGGGGTGCCTACCAGAGCAAAGTGCTCTTCACAAGTCGTGCGCCGTCGGTCCCACTCGGTGTAGGGGTGGATGTTGGGGTTTATAAACGCCCCCCTCACCTCGTGCCCCTCTTCTTTCAACCCCTGTAGCGGCGCTATCGAGCAGGGCCCGCAACAGGCGTGCAGCAGTACTTTCATCGATCCGGTCATCTCCGGCAAAAAGCCTTACGGCATTAAAAAAGCTGTCAAATATATCTTACACGTTTTTGTCTTTCGCTGCATTCTGCTATCTTGTTCAACCATGAACGCTTTGAGAGAAATTCTGGAAAAAATAATTTCGCCCCGGCGCATGGAGCGGATGCTCTCGGTGCTGGAGCACCGCATGGGTTCGCTAAGGGTGGTGGTCGAGAACCTTCACAACCCGCACAACATGAGCGCGGTGCTGCGCTCGTGCGAGGCGATGGGCGTGCAGCATGTGCATGCGGTGGAGTCGGTGGAGAAGTTCTCTGTTAGCCGTGGCATCACCAAGGGGAGCCACAAATGGCTGACCCTGCACAAACACCGCACCTTCTCCGATTGCGCAAGCGAGCTCAAGGCCGAAGGGTTCTCGCTCTACGCCGCGATGCTGCAAAAAGACGCCGTCGCCCTGGCCGAGCTACCCATTGACCGCAACGTAGCACTCGTCTTTGGCAACGAACACGCAGGTGTTAGCCCCGAGGCGCTGGCGCTCTGTGACGGCGCGTACTTTATTCCCATGCACGGCTTTGTGCAGAGCTACAACGTGTCGGTGGCCACCTCCATAAGCATCTACGACGTCAGCTCGCGGATGCGCACCGGGCGCGAAGACAAGGGCGCATTGACTGGAGAACAAAAAGCACTGATTCTGGAGAGCTGGCTCCCGAAAGTCGCCCCCTATACG
>CAXMSR010000348.1:0-1757 GCA_964195725.1 uncultured Kiloniellaceae bacterium
CTGTCTGGTGGGCGGCCTCTCTCACAGCCTCGGCCTGTCGCCGCTTCTCGCCAACATGGCGATGGGGTTCACCCTCATCAACCGCAAACGCCACGCCGACAGCTTCTTTCACCAGCTGGCCATCGTCGAAGAGACCATCTATTGCGCATTCTTTGTGCTGGCCGGGGCGCACTTTAACCTCCATATCCTAAACGGCGCGGCCCTTATGGGGCTGCTGCTCTTTGTCGGGCGGCTGGCGGGCAAGATGTCGGGAGCCACGGCGGGCGCTATACTCTCCGGTGCCCCCAAGCCGGTAACTGCCTATCTGGGGATGACGCTCTTGCCCCAGGCGGGACTGTCGCTTGGGTTGGTGCTGCAAGTGCGGCCCATATTGCCGGAGCCGGTGTTCAATATGGCCCTTAGCGCGATACTGGTGTCGGTCGTCATAAACGAGATAGTCTCGCCGCCGCTGGTGAAGTGGGCGCTGATAAAAGCTGGCGAGAGTCGGAGCTGAGCCTATGAAAATCAGAGAGATAGTCGAGCGCATCGGTGAGCGCAAGATTCCCATCGTCAAGACCGACGACTGCATCGATGATGTGATACAGGCGATGGTGGCGCTTCCGCATTCGCGGCTGGCCTATGTAGTGGACGAGGGCGGACGGCTGGCGGGCACGGTGACGGTGGGCTCGGTGATGCGCCACATCTACCCGCACCACTACGGCACCTCCATCCACGGGCACGGCGTGCTTCGCACCCTCACCGCAGAAAAGGCGCGCGGCCTGATGGACTGCGAAGATATTCACGCGACTCCCGACGAAGAGGTGGAAGACGTGCTGGAGCGGATGGCCGAAGCGGGGGTAAAAGAGATGGCCGTGGTGGATGGAGAGCATAGGGTGGTGGGGGACGTGACGGTTGTCGATTTGTTGTGTTTTTGTTATTTGGAGGGGGAACAGTAGTGGGGGGATGTTTGTTTTTAGATATGGAGAGCCCGCCTGAAGAAGGCGGGCTTTTTTTCTGTCTGTTTTTAGTCGATATGCCGTGGAGCCCACCCCTAAAAAGGTGGGCTCTTTATGTTATCTGAAGGCAAGTCAACTTCAGGGTCAAAGTCCAGATCAAGGCCAAAGGCGTTTCGCCACGCCACTTTGTGGCTACGGGCGACCAGGGAGGGGGAGTGCGCCCCCTCCCTCGGAAGTTGTCAGGCTGCGCCTGAAACTAAGAAGTGTCTGGTAACGCGGGAACAAGTCCCGCTGGGTCGCACCCCGAAAGTGCCCGTTGCTGCGCAAGCGTTCGGCTTCGGAAAGCCAAGGCGCATAACTCGGGCTGCGCCCTCAAACAGGATGCGCCTAAGCGCGCTCTCCTCCGCTCACTAGGGCACTAACGGGGGAGGGTGGGGCTACGCCCCAGTGGAGAGGCACGGTCAAGGACCGAGTCAAGGGCGGGCTCGGAGCTCACGCTCCTCGAAGGAATTGAAACACTACTAGTACAAATCACCACTAGATGTTTCCCTCACGGCACCAAACTGATCCCCACCACAAAGCTCGTGGTCTTCCGGTTGTAGTCTTTCAGGTTTCCGCCGTAGCCGTCTCTGACTTGCAGCAAGAGATAGGGGGCGATGTCGCGGAAGATGAGGCCTAGCGGCACATTCAGGGAGTATTCAACGGAGATTTTGTCGTTTCGGGGGGCAAAGCTCAGGACGAGGTCGTGTTTGAAGGGTTTTACCCCTTGTGCTCCTGGTGTGCCGTGTTGGTAGGAGAGGGTGAGGTTGCCGTAGCCGTAGT
>CAXMSR010000349.1:0-1743 GCA_964195725.1 uncultured Kiloniellaceae bacterium
GGTCGAACACGGAGAGAGCCACCCTCGTAACGGGCGGCCTGCTCTATGACAACTGGGCGAAGATGGTCGGGGCGAAACCTGAGGGCAACCATCCCCTGTACCCTGCCGACGCCAAAAAGAGCGGCTCGTCCACATGGCGCTGCAAAGAGTGCCACGGCTGGGACTACATCGGCGCCGAAGGCCGCTACTCCAAGGGCTCGCACTACACGGGCACCCCCGGTGTGCTGGGCGCAAAAACGCTCTCCGAGGCCCAGCTGGTGGGGGCTTTGAGCGGCGACATTCCCAGCCACTCGTTTAGTGAATTTCTGAGCAGAGAAGAGCTACAGGCGCTGGCCGTCTTTATCCGTCAGGGGCAGCTGGACTGGAAGGGCGACGTAGACCTGACAGACGGCGCGGGTAATATAAGCGCGGGCAAAGAGTCTTACGAAAATTTATGCGCAGACTGCCACGGCGCAGACGGCAACGAGCTCGACTTCAAGAAAAAAGACGGAACTCAGGGCGTCGGCTGGCTAGCCAACGACAACCCCCAAGAGACCCTGCACAAGATACGCTGGGGACATCCGGGCAGCGACATGCCCTCGGCGGTGGTAGACGGCAAATTGGACGCAGCCGCCACAATCGACCTGCTGAGGTATTGCCTGACCCTTCCCTAGAGGCCAGCAAACCCGGAGTAAATCCTGGCAGCCGCGCCGCCGGGCACAGGGAGGAAAATCCACACACCGACAAAAAGGGGAAGAGTCCATCGCATGGGCTCTTCCCCTTTTTATATCTGCAAACCACCTTACCTCCGCTACAGGCAAACCATCGGCACGCCACAGAGGACAGGCGAATCAATTCGACGTGGCTAAACGCATTCAATATTTTTGCTATCTCAACGCATTAAACGGCGTCGGCCCGACGCCGCACATAGGAGGTCACACACATAGGGGTTCAGCCCCTTACTTTTTGCATTTTATCTTCATTCCTTCGAGGAGCGGAGCGACGAGCCCGCTCTGGCCTTTGACTTTGACGTCCCTCAGACAACCAACAAAGCCCACCTTTTAAGGGGTGGGCTGCCTATCATATCCACTCAAAATCAGAAAGCACCCTCTGCCTCTGCCCCTGACTCACATGGGGCGAAGCCCCACACAAACTCAACCCCCCTTAACCCTCCGCACAACAACAGAAAGGTCATCCAACCCCGCCAACCTGCCAACCACCGCATAAACCCCTGCCCCACCAACAACACTAAACCCGACAAACCCAAAAAGCCCCCAAAACCCCAGCCCCCCACTAGCCCCCTCAGGCGCAACAAAGAGCCCCACGACCACCCCCGCGCCCATAACAACCGCCGAAACAAAAATCCGCGTAAGCACCGAGCGCAACCCCGAAAACGGGCAGCTCCCCGTCTGCTTACGGTACTGGTTCGCCAGATAGAGGGTATTCACCCCGGCAGAGATGGCGGTCGCCAACGCCAGCCCGGCATGCTTCATGGGCCACATGAAGATAAGGCTAGCCACCAGATTAACCCCCAGCGCCCACGCCGCCCCCTTGACCGGGGTCTTGGTGTCTTTCATCGCGTAGAACCCCTGGGCGATGATGCGGGTGGTGGCGACTGGCACAAGCGCCAGCGCGTAAAAGCGCAGCGCGGCGGCGGTGTTGACGGTGTCTGCCGGGGTAAACCCCCCGCGCTGAAATAGCAGCGCCACCACCGGCTCGGCCAGGAGCAACAGCCCCACCGAGGCGGGGATGATGACGAACCAC
>CAXMSR010000350.1:0-1727 GCA_964195725.1 uncultured Kiloniellaceae bacterium
AAAAGCGCCTAAACTCTTGGATACAACAAGGCATTTTGCTACTATTAGAAGCTACTTTGACGGTAGCTCGCGTAGCGTCCGTCGCACTGCATAAGATAACGGAGATAAATCCCCCGATGCTCGATTCCATACTTGGCATGTTTTCAACCGATCTCGCCATCGATCTTGGTACTGCAAACACCCTGGTCTACGCAAAAGGCAAGGGGATCGTAGCAAGCGAACCCTCGGTCGTGGCGGTGAGAAAAGACGGCCACGGCGGCGGCCGCATCCTGGCCGTGGGCAAAGAGGCGCAGCGCATGCTTGGGCGCACCCCCGGCTCCATCGTGGCGATCCGCCCGATGAAAGAGGGCGTAATCGCCGACTTCGATATCTGCGAGGCGATGCTGCGCTACTTCATCCAGAAGGTTCACAACCGCCGCAGGCTGGTGCGCCCCCGCGTCATCGTCGGCGTACCCTCGGGCATCACCCAGGTAGAAAAACGCGCCGTGCGCGAATCCGCCGAGCAGGCGGGTGCTCGCGAAGTCTATCTGATCGAAGAGCCGATGGCGGCGGCTATCGGCGTGGGGCTGCCGGTGACCGAGCCCAGCGGGAACATGATCGTAGACATCGGCGGCGGCACCACCGAGGTGGCGGTCATCAGCCTCGCGGGCATCGTCTACAGCCAGTCGGTGCGGGTTGCGGGCGACAAGATGGACGAGTCGATCGTTACCTACATCAAGCGAAAGTTCAACCTGCTCATCGGCGAGCGAACCGCCGAGCTGGTGAAGATAAATCTGGGCACCGCCTATCCCGACGCAGACAACAGCAACGAGACGATGGAGGTGAAGGGGCGCGATCTCATCACCGGCATCCCCAAAAACATCACCGTCCATGCCGACGAGATTCGCGAGAGCCTGCGCGAGCCGATCAACGCCATTGTGCAGGCGGTGCGCGTCGCGTTGGAGCGCACCCCCCCTGAATTGGCCGCCGATATCGTGGACAAGGGCATGGTGCTGGGCGGCGGCGGCGGACTCTTGAAGAATCTGGATGTGCTTTTGCGCGAAGAGACGGGGCTGCCCGTCATGGTAGCCGACGACCCGCTAAGCTGTGTGGCACTGGGCGCGGGCATGGCGCTGGACGAGATTGAGCTTCTAAGAGAAGTCTGCTCGTAAACGGCTGGGGGTAGATCGTGTGCAGCGGCTGGCCCCGTTAACTGTGGGTTGCAAACGTGAGCTGTAGGCGCACAGGAGATCTTTAGCGGCTGGTACGATTAAACGGGCGGGACACTAACGAGGTGTTAGGCGGACGATGTTTGAACAGCTTTCCAGGAAAAAGAGCATAACCATAGGTGGCTTGCTGCTGCTCTTCACCCTTGGGATGCTTGTGTCCGGAAAACGCCAGGAGACCGCTGTCGGTCGCTCGCTTGGGGTGGTCGCTGCTCCGGCGCTGACGGTGGTGGACGCGATAGCCCACTCGGTGGGCTCGGTGGTTGACAACTACATCCTGCTTGTGGGGGCCCGGGAAGAGTCGGCGACGCTTCGCTCCGAGGTGCAGACCCTTCGGCGTGAGCTCTTGCAGGTTCGCGAGTTCGAGTATGAGAACCAGCGGTTAAAAGAGCTCCTCGCGTTTAAAGAAGCCACCGAGTTCAGCCTTCTGCCTGCAAGGGTGGTGGGCCGCAGCGCTTCGGCCTGGTACCGTACCCTGGTGCTGAACAAGGGGCAAGACGATGGCGTAACCGCTGACTCGCC
>CAXMSR010000351.1:0-1721 GCA_964195725.1 uncultured Kiloniellaceae bacterium
AGCGTGACGCTGCCCGTGATGATATTGACCCTGGCGCGTCCCGTGGTTTCGCAGTTGGCGCAATCATCGGCGTGGATGTGCTCTTGCGACAGCTCCATGGTCACGCTTTCCAGGGGCCAGTTTTTTCGCCGGGCATACATCTGCACGGTCATCAGGGTACACGCCGCCAGCGAGGAGAGAAGAAGCTCATAGGGGTTGGGCCCTGCGTCCTCGCCCACGCCCTCCGGTTCGTCGGACAGCCAGGTGTGGTTGCCTGCGGAGAGTTCGATCTTGTAACCCGTGGTCGATTTTGCTTTCAGCACCGTTATTCTCCAGAGGGGCAATGTTCAGGATGAAATTTTGGGCAAAATTTTGGGCGAAGTTTGGCGTCGCCGCCAGCGCGCGTCGGGCTCACAATCCGGAGACGAAGAGGTTGTAGACCTCGATACCCGTCCTTATCTGGTTGAAGGCCAGCCCCAGCGCAGCCGTATTGACGCTGGCGTGAAGAAGCGGCAAGAAGGTGCATTTTTTCTTCACGCGGTTTAGCTGGTACCCGGTAGCCGCCCCTATGGAGAGCAGGCAGAGGAGCGCCACCCCCATTTTGCCGTGCCCCATCGTCATAAACGAGCGCCCCCAGGCGTCGCGCGCGGCCCACATCCCCACCGAAGCGCCCAGAAAGAGCCCGAAGGTGGCGGCCTTGCCGATGGCCACATGGGCCTTCCAGCGAAACCTGGCCTTATGCCCAAGGTGTTGCGAGCGAAAGCGGTTTGCCCCCAGCACAAAGGCGAGCGTCGCCAGCAGTATGAAGCAGCATTGAATTACCGGATGTATCAGCAGCATGCAATAGGTCCACGGTTGAGGACGAACCCCGGGGCGACATTAAACCAGTCTTGCCAGCGCCCGACAAGCGGCGGCCTATTTTGCCTTGTTGAAGATCCAGTTAGTGTCCTTGACCGCTTCGTGGCATTTAATGCAGCCGCCGACCTTGCCCTCTTTGGCAACGGTGCCGTCCGCTTTGTACTTGGCCCAGAACCAGTCGCCGCCTTCGGGATTGTAGCCCTCGACCTTGTACATCGGGGTTACCGCCATAAGGGTCTTGCCGTCGGGGCCGATGTTTTCTTTGACGATTATCGCTCCGGCGGGCATGACTGCGCCAGCCTTGGCGGCCTTGATGGCGGCGTCATTGGCGCAGACCTGAAGAAACGCGCCGTGGGGAGGCTTGCCCTCGTAAACGCCGGGCAGGCCGGGCCAGTGCTGCCACTGCTGGTAGGGGCTCTCTGCGGTTATGTAATCCCAAAGAGCTTTTCCCTCCGCCTTTGGCATATCTGCGGCAAAAGAGGCAAGCGGCGCAAACAGAAAACAGAGCACGAACGCCGAAACCAGAAATGGAGTAATCCTGAATTTCATTTGGCTCTCCTCATGTTTTGCGGGTTTTTTGTCTGTACCAATAAAATGTACCACGGAAATATAGACCGACAAATCGGTGTGCGAAATAAGCGGCGGGAGGGGGCTGAGGCCTGGCGGCTGGCGACTGCAAAACGAGAGAGGGGAGAAGGCGCTGCCGCTCTGTGCGGGCGTATCAAGGGGCAAGGTTCACCCGGAAGGTGACATGCCCGAAAGGTAGCCTCCCGGAAGGTGGTCGCCCCTGGCGCTCCTGCGGCCCTGCGCGCCGCAATCGAGGAGTTGGCCGTCGACCGCGAGCTCCGAGCGCGTCTCGGCGACGCTGCACGTCAACGTCTGAT
>CAXMSR010000352.1:0-1704 GCA_964195725.1 uncultured Kiloniellaceae bacterium
GGCGCTACGTGTGTAGTTCGCTTTTTAATTTAGCTCGGGGCACGCCTGCGAACGGGCTTAACCCTCTGCGGTTTCCTGTTGGTGTTTTGCCCTCGACTCAAGGAACCAGAGTCGGGATAGCTAGCCTACTAGGGGTTGGCGCCCTCGGTGCTGCTCAATAGGCATCGGCAGCGGAGAACGTAGCAACCTAAGCTGCTAGTGCGACCTCGTAGTTGTCAGCACTTATAGTTTTTGCCGGATGTTTAACGAGGCCAACCGACATCCTCGACACGCTCCTGTCGCTTCAGTATCCCCGTCGAGACCAGGTCGCCCCCGATTCGATGAGTTGTTGCTACGACTTCTGTAAGTATGCCCCTCGCGCTTTACGCGGTCAAGGCCGGTGAAAATAAACGGCCCGCCTCCGGGCTCGGGGGCGGGCCGCTTTTACTTCCGGTAATTTTCTCTACATGCGTTTCTTGACTTCGCACAGGGCGTGGATTTTGAGCTCTTCGGCTTCGGCGAAGAGGCGTGCGCGCTCTGCTACGAGGTTGTCAGCGAATGCTTTGGTTTTTAGTCCCGGCAGGTTGATGTCCACCGAGAGCATGGCGGCTTTCAGCGCGCCTTCCGCTACGTAAGCTACTACGCCGACGTCGGAGATGGCGGATTTGTTGCCCCAGGGGGCCATCTGTTTGGCGAGCTTCATGCATTCGAGGCAGGCCTTGGCTATCTCCATCGGCACGCTCGAAGCGTTCTGCGCGGCTTCTTCGTTGGCTTTGGCCTTGGCGGCTTTTTCTTCGGCGGTGTCGCTCGGCATTTTCCAGGCTTTGACGAAGATGTCGAAGGCGGCCATGTCGCGGGCGGTGAGCTCTTTGAGCTCTTCGATGATCTTGCCCGCTGCGGCGGCTACTTCAATCGCCTCGTCGTTGTAGTCTTCATAGCCTTTTTTGCCGATGGTCAGGTTGGCTACCATCGACACCATGGCGGCGGCGTTTGCAGCCACGACAGCGCTGACCGAGCCCCCGCCGGGGGTGGCTGATTTGGAGGCGGCGACTGCAAGGTATTCGTTTACGCTCATTTCATAGATAGACATCGCTTGTATCCTCCTTTTTTACAGGCCCTTTTGAAGTTTCAGGGCTTTGACGGTGTTTTTGATGATGATGGTTGTGGTCAAGCTGCCCACGCCGCCGGGTACGGGGGTAAGAACACCCGCCACCTCGACTGCTTCGGGGTCGACGTCGCCGGTGATGGAGCCGTCGGCTTTTTCGTTGATCGCGGCGTCGATGATGGTGGCGCCGGGCTTGATGTCAGCTTTTTTGACGAGGTGGTCGGCTCCGGCACCTGCGGCGGCGATAAGGATATCGGCGCTGCGGCACTCGCCGGGCAGATCAGCGGTGCGGCTGTGGCAGACGGTGACGGTGGCGTCGCGGCCTTTGGAGAGAAGCAGCATGGCCAACGGACGTCCTACGGTGTCGCCGCGTCCTATTACGGTGACTTTCTTGCCCTTGATGTCAACGCCGGCGCGCTCGATCAGCTCGATGCAGGCGAGAGGTGTGGCGGGCACGAGCGCCAGGGCTTCCATATCGCCCAGCACATAGCCACGCTGCTCGGCGGTGACGCCGTCTACGTCTTTGGCCGGGGCGATGGCGTTCATCACGTTGCCCTTGTTGATGTGGCCGGGAAGGGGCAGCTCGACGAGGATGCCGTGTACGGCGGTGTCGGCGTTGA
>CAXMSR010000353.1:0-1700 GCA_964195725.1 uncultured Kiloniellaceae bacterium
AAGAGGCCGCGCTGTGCGCCCTGGGAAAAAGCGCGCCCAACCCGTTTCGCTCCACCTTGAAGTACTTTCGCGACGAATACGAGGCCCACATAAACGAGGGGCGCTGCCCCGCGCTCTCCTGCAAAGAGCTGATCACCTTCTACGTCGATCCTGAAAAATGCTCGGCCTGCGGGAGTTGTTTTAGAAAGTGCCCGGCCGACGCGATAATCGGCGGCAAGAAGCTGGTACACATAGTCGATCAGGAGAAATGCACAAAGTGCGGCACCTGCTTCGACGTTTGCCCGTCGCGCTTTTCTGCGGTGACCAAGCTCTCCGGCGTGCCCGTCCCGCCACCCGTCCCTGAAGAAGAGAGAACCATAACCAGAAAGAGCAAAGAAAAATGAGTGAAATCATTTTACAGATCGACGGAAAAGAGGTCAGCGCAACTGTGGGCATGACCCTTCTGGAGGCGGCGCAGAGCGCCGGGATAACCATCCCCACGCTCTGCCACCACGAGAAGCTCGAGCCCTTCGGCAGCTGCCGTATTTGCAGCGTAGAGGTAGAGGTCAGGGGCGCGACTAAGCTCGTCATCGCCTGCATCTACCCGGCGGAAAAAGGCCTCGTCGTGACAACCCGCTCGGCATTGATCGACAGAATCCGCAAAATGATCCTGGAGCTCTACCTCGCCCACGCCCCCGACGCCTCCTCCTTGCAGGCGCTGGCCGAGGAGTATGGAGCAGACAAAGACCGCTTTGAAAAAGAGGCCTCTTTCTGCATCCATTGCGGGCTGTGCGTGCGCTACTGCAACGAGATCAAAAAGAAGGACGCCGTCGGCTTTGTTGACAGGGGTACGCGAAAAGAGATCTGCTTCATCCCCGACATTGCCTCCAAAGAGTGCTGGGACTGCAAAGAGTGTTTTCCGCTCTGCCCCACCGAGGCGCTGCAAGCGGCTTATGTGCTGATCGAGGCGCTAAAGTTCCCCCGGTCTCCGGCTGAAGAAGAAGCGAAGAAATAGGCAACAAACGTCACCATCCCAAGGCGCAAGCAGGGCACTGGAAAAGCCGACCCCTTGGCAACGGCGAATGAATTGATAAAGTGAGCTAGTACCTTTTTTTATATTGACCGAGAGGCAACGGCATCCCGCAAGCGGCGGGGGTCGGCTGCCCCGCTACAGAGCACCGTCCCGACGCAAACGCCGGGTGCGTTGTCTCTCGAAAGAGGAGGATCAAAGTGCGTGAACTAAGTGAGATCGTATTCGTTAGCGCGGTTCGCACCCCGATGGGTAAATTCGGCGGAACCATGAAGGACATGAAGGTCTACGACATCGCCGCCTTCCCCATTCGCGAAGCGTTAAAGCGCGCAAACGTCTCGGGCGACGAGCTCGACGACGCCATCATCGGCTCCTGTCGTCAGGCGGGCAACCACGTCAACCCGGCAAAATCTGCGGCAGCCAACGTGCCGGGCGTCACCATCAACAAAGCCTGCCCCGCCGGGATGAAGGCGCTCACTATGGCCACCCAGCTTATACAGGTGGATCAGGCCGAAGTAGTGCTCTGTGGAGGCATGGAGTCGATGTCAACGATCCCCCACCTCATCAAAGGGCACCGTTTCAAGGGCTTTGGCCTCGGCCCGGTGACGATGGACGACGGCTGGTCCGACGCCCACGACCCCGTCGCCGACCTCTCCATGGGGCTCACCGCTGAAAACCTCGTTGAGAAATA
>CAXMSR010000354.1:0-1692 GCA_964195725.1 uncultured Kiloniellaceae bacterium
GAGGTGGCCCTTAAGCTAACGCTGAAGGACGGCGTGTTGAAGATCACCCCGCTTGGCGCTGATTTTTATGAAGGAAAGATCGGCCTTACCGCCACGGTAGAGCTGGAGCGCGTGGGGCCGCCGCTTGTCGCCGACGCCAGGGTGAACGGGGTGCGGGTCGAACAGCTCTTGCCCGCGCTGTCGCCTGCCCTCAAAGACACGATCACCGGCGAGCTGGACGCGAACCTCGACGCCGCTTCTTCCGGCACTGGAGTCAAGGGCGTAGTCGCGACGCTGGGCGGCGCGGTCAAGGATGGGAAGATCTCCAGCACCCCGCTTACGGACAAGCTGGCGGCGCTCTTTAACTCCGATGGGCTGCGCGAGATCAACTTCTACACGCTGCTCTGGGACGTGAAGGTGCGAAAGGGCGTGGCGACGGTCGAGCGGCTCTACCTGGACGGGCGCGAGCTGGCGCTAAGAGGCAATGGCACAGTCGGGTTGGAAGATCAGCGCCTGGATATGAGCGTCGTCGTCTCGGTGCCAGCCGAGCTGGCGAGAAAGCTCCTCCACGACAAAAACATCACCGAAGCCCTGACCGACGAGCAGGGCAGGGTGGGGGTGCCGCTCAGGCTGACGGGGGTGGCGACAGAGCCGAAATACTCGCTGGACGAGCGAAAGCTCTCCAAAATAGCTGGCAAGGCGGCTAAAAAGGCGATCTCCAATAAAGTGAAGAAGCTGCTGGAGGAAAAGGGCGGCAAACTTGGCCCGGTGGAAAAAGTGTTGCCGGGGCTGCTCGACAAGCTTTTTGGCAACTGAGGAGGTTCGTTTCGGCCTGTCGGGGCCAAGTCCCCGGCAGGTTAAACTCCGTCCCCAGAGTCTGCGGCCTCTCCCTGTCGGGCAGCAGACTCTGGAAAGGGCAGCTTTTCAGTATCAGGGCTCCCCCGATATTCTCCGCAAGCGTTTACCGGGCACCACTTCCCGCCCGGGACTTGAATAATCCTCTTGGCAAACCCTTTCCCATAAAAAGCCCTTGTGACACCTAGGCAATCCATTATTTTGCGCTAATCTTTCGAGAAGCGATGGATGGAAGCCGTGAAGCCCGTTGGGGGCGTCAACAGGAAAGGAGAGGGAGAATGGGTTTTCTGGACAGATTTATGGGTGGACCGAAGTATCCCGAGCTTGATCCGGCAAGTGACATGGCGAGGCAGCTGGACAAATTCAGGGACCCGATGAATAAGGTGGCGACCGACGTGAAAGACCGTCTGGAAGTGGTCACCGGCGAAGATGGGGCGTTTATCTTCATCGGCAAGCCGCCCAAACAGTTCGGCGTAATGTGGGTGCAGGGCTCCGAGGTGATGAACCTGAAGACTCTTGCCCAGGCAAAACAGCTGGACGCTTCCGCGCTAAACTCGATAGTGGAGAAGATGCGTAGCGCCTACCAGCGCCACAACGACGAGCAGCGCTTTGTAGCCCGCATGGCCAACCGGGAGATCGTGATCCATCCATCCGACGAGTTCGAGCACGAGATGGAAGCGATCGTCGATAGCGTCTCGCACTAGGGCGTAGCCGCGAACAACCGGTAAATAGGCGTTTTGTGTCCCTTGCCGCCGAGCAGAGGAAGGGCTGTTGCCCGGTTTTGTCTGGTTGCCGGCTGTTCGGTACGCGTCGCCTAGCGCGCCTGGAGCAACGCCTCTAGCGCAAAGCCGCTAGTTC
>CAXMSR010000355.1:0-1688 GCA_964195725.1 uncultured Kiloniellaceae bacterium
CGCACTGGCGCTGCACCGTGACATCGGAGACTTCGCGCTCGCGACCCTCTACCTTCCCGGCGATGCGCAGGGCCGAGGCAAGGAGCGCGGCCTCCTTCTCGCCGCCCGCCAGACAGACGGTGACGCAGGTGCCGCATCCCGCCACCAGCACGCGCTTTGCGTCGCCAAGAAAATTTCGCACCTCTTCCAGGGGCTTCTGTTCGCCGACTATCATGGTTGTGACTCCCCTATCTCATCAGTTGTTTCTGTAATCGCCTCTGCAATGGCCTTAACCGACGACGCCTTTGGCGCAGCGCCTTTGTTTATCGGGCTGGGGCCGAGCCGCTTTATGCGCTCGGTCATCTCGCGCGCGACGACGGCGAAGCTCTCGCCCATTCCGCCGGAGAGAAAGAAGATGTCCAGCCTCTCGCCTCCGAGGCCCACCTGCTCAAGGAGCTTTTTGGTTTTCTCCACCCTCGCCCTGGCGCGCTCGTTGCCGCGCACATGGTGGCAATTGCCGATGGGACACGCGATGACATAGACGCCGTCGGCTCCCTCCTCGAAGGCTGCCATGATGTAGCGCGGGTCGGTCTTGCCCGTGCAGGGCAGTCGTACCACCTTGACCGCCGCAGGGTACTGGATGCGCTGCGCACCGGCGGTGTCGCCCGACATATAGGCGCAGTAGGCGCAGGTAAACGCGGTGATCTCCGGCTCGAACTCACTCATCGCCTACCCTCCCCGCGCTGGCGGGCTGTGCGCCAGCAGTTTCGGCGGCCTCCCCCCAAGCGCCCAGCGCCCCCGTTAGTATCTGGTCGTCTCTGTAATGGGCCAACTGTATGGCGCAGGCGGGGCATTCGCCGGTGCAGGTGCCGCACCGCCTTGACCGTCGCAGGGTATTGGATGCGCTGCGCATCGGCGGTGTCTCCCGACATATAGGCGCAGGTAAACGCAGTGATTCTCGGCTCGAACTCACTCATCGCTCGTCCTCCCCGCGCTGGCGGGCTGTGCGCCGTCAGTTTCGGCGTTCTCTCCCCAGGCACCCAGCGCCCCGGTCAGTATCTGGTCGTCGCGATAGTGCGCTAACTGTATGGCGCAGGCGGGGCATTCGCCGGTGCAGGTGCCGCACCCCTGGCAGAGCGCCGGATCGATCCAGGCGTGGCCGCCCAGCGCCCCTACTCCCGGCTCGTCGTAGCGTAGCTGCGGAATCCCGAAGGGACAGGTGCGCACGCAGGTGAGGCAGCCCACGCATTTTTCAGCTTCCACATCCGCCACCACGCCGCCCACGTAGAACGGATCGAGGTTTAGAATGGTCAAGGCCCGCCCGGCGGCGGCCTGGGCGCTGGAGATCGCCTCCTCCAAAAACCTCGGGTAGTGCGCCATGCCGCAGAGAAAGATCCCCTCGTTGATAAAGTCCATAGGCCGCATCTTGAGGTCGGCCTCCAAAAAGAAGCCTTCGGTGGAGATTGGCAGCCCCATCTTGTTGGCCAGCGCGCGGGTGCCGTCCGAAGCGATGATCGTCATGCTCAGCACCAGAAGTTCGGGCTTTAGCGCATAGCGTCTGCCCAGCGTCGGGTCGTTCACTTCCACGTCACCACGAACCCCCACGCTGAATGGACAGCTCAGCAACTCATCAACGCGTTTCCGTATGAGGAAGCGCCACGTTTTCTCATTCGCGATCGAGACGACATCTACAATTCCTACTTCACCGG
>CAXMSR010000356.1:0-1686 GCA_964195725.1 uncultured Kiloniellaceae bacterium
ATTGCCTCTGCTCTTGCGGCAGCAGGAGCTTACCAGCGCGTTGGCAGGGGCGCACCGTGCGATCCTGCGCTCCTTTATTGAACGGGGACGCCCTCTTTCGATGAAGGAAGTGGGTTTACTCGTTCCCGATGGTGACGGAAGGGCTGCGCTTTTGGCACGGGCCAAAAGCGAGCTTGTCGTGCTCGATGATGGTGGCGAGTCGATAGAAGGGGCCTACCCGATGACGACAGCCACAACACCCCACTGCCTCACTGTGGAGGGCCATAAGTTCCATGCGATGTGCGCCCTGGACGCTCTGGGGGTGAGCCCGATGTTTGGCGTAAAGACCATAATCGAATCCCGCTGTCACATAACCGGTGAGCGCATCCGGGTAGAGCAACTGAATCAAGAAGTTTTAGAGGCAAGCCCCTCGGAGCGCGTCAACGTGGGAATCCGTTGGCATTACGGCGGCTCAACTGCCGCCCACAGCTTGTGACGGACGTTTGTCTTCCTCCGTGACGAGGAGATAGCTGGGCGGTGGAGGGCAGAAGAGGCGAGGCAAAGAGACATCTTCTCTTTGCCAGAAGCGATTGAATTTGCAGCTGCCTATTTCCGGCCTTTGATCGGTGGAGAGCCAGAAGAGAAAGGCGGACGAGATGGACATGACAACCAATAGTGGCCCCACATGCGGGGTGGACTCTTCAAAAGATGAAGGCAGAGTCCTCGGAGCAGGGGTAGCAGGTGCGCTAGTCTCGGCTTTTCTCGCGTCGGCCTGCTGCATAGGCCCCCTGCTGGCGGTCTTTTTAGGCGTGACGAGCGCCAGCTCGCTTTTGGCCCTGGAGCCCTACCGAGCGTTTTTCGTCGTGCTGATGTTGGCGTTTCTGGGGTTCGGATTCTATCGGGCCTATTGGCGCCCCAGGGCAGCGGCGCGGCGTGGTGAATCCTGCTGCACACCTCAGGCCCTTAAACTCCAGCGGATTGTGCTGTGGCTTGCCACACTTTTCGCCGCTGTGATGTTTTTCGTGCCGAATCTGCTCATAGCCTTTATCGAATAGGAGTTTTGGGATGCTGAATCGAAGAAACCTGTTTTGTTCTTTTGTGGCTGCCCTGATCTTCTCTATGGCGGCGGGGTTAATCACGCCTGCGCTTGCGGGCGACCCGCTGACGGTGAAATTTGGCGTGGAAGGGATGACTTGCGCTTCCTGCGCTTTCGCCACAAAAGCTGCCCTCAAGAAGCTCGACGGAGTCGAAAAAGCCAAGGTCAGCTACAGCGATAAGCAGGCGAGTGTGACATATGACCCCGACCGTGTAACCCTGGAGCAGATGGCCGATGCTATCCGGCAAGCAGGGTTTAAGCCCATCTTGCCTGAAACGAATGTTCCTTTGAAAAAGTTAGCGGAGTAGACACCATGAGCGACTGCTGCGCCGGTGGGATGTGTACCGGCAAAACCTATCTCACCTTCAAGCGTCAGGACGGCTCGCCCTGGACGCCTATGTACGTACAGTCTGTCGATCCCGATGCTTGTAAAGGGTGCGGCCAATGCGTAAAGGTCTGCATGGGCGGCTGCTACGAGATGCGCGAAAAAGACGGCGGGCTAAAGGCGTTCGTCGTCAATTCGTCCAATTGCATGGGTGATTGCCACTGCCACAAGGTTTGCCCCGTTAAAGGCGGTGCGATGAGCTGCAAAGCTGTAGAGCTGACGCTGT
>CAXMSR010000357.1:0-1683 GCA_964195725.1 uncultured Kiloniellaceae bacterium
AGCTACAGCTTCCGGCGCAGCTGCCGCTTCCGGCGCAGCTGCCGCTTCCGGCGCAGCTGCCGCTTCCGGCGCAGCTGCCGCTTCCGGCTCGGCTGCTGTTTCCGGTTCAGCTACAGCTTCCGGTTCAGCTACCACTTCCGGCGCAGCTGCCACTTCCGGCGCAGCTGCCACTTCCGACGCAGCTACTGCTTCCGACTCGGCTGCTGTTTCGATGGGAGCTTCTACTACGGCGGTTTCCTCGACGTTCTCTTCGGTGGGGGGGGTCTTCTCAGTCATTTTTTGACGTTCCTTGAAATAGCCGATTGACACGCGCGCTTGTTCGCGTCGACTCGGCACGGCAGTTTTAAAAAGCGCGGCCTTCACTAGTGCATTTCGCATCCGTGAAACGCAGGCAGAAAGGATATACGCATTGACGTCACTTTTTCAAGGGCCATACTTACTATACGGGAGTTTGACTCTACATTGCGTTGGGGCTATCGTGAGTTCGGCTTGGGCCGTACGCGCTATGCGAGCGCATAAACTGCTACAGTTTTGGTGCAACAGACCGGAGGCGACAGATGGCTCTTAGACTTACAGTACACCCGGAAAACCCGCAGGGGCGCCACATCAAGCGCGCCGCGCAGGCGCTAAAGGACGGCGGCGTCATCATCTACCCCACCGACACCGTCTACGGACTGGGCTGCGATATAACGAACAAAAAAGCGGTGGAAAAAATAATTCAGATAAAAGGCCGTGAGGCGAAAAAGCCGATGAGCTTTGTCTGTTCCGACCTCACCCACATCAGCCGCTACGCCATGGTGTCGAATTTTGGCTACAGAATGTTGAAGCGTTTTTTGCCGGGGGGCTACACTTTTATCCTCGAAGCCAGCCGTGAAGTGCCAAAGATGCTGCTGACCAAACAAAAAACGGTGGGCATCCGCATCCCCGACCACCCCGTGGCGCTCGACCTCGTCTCCCAGCTGGGCAACCCCGTGCTCTCCACCAGCGCAAACTTGAGCGGCATGGATCCGATGGGCAACCCCGACGAGATCGACAAGGTGATGGGTTCACGCGTGGATGTAATCCTCGATTGCGGCGTGATGAAGATAGTGCCCTCGACGGTGGTCTCGCTGGTGGGCGACAAAGTGGAAGTGCTGCGCGAAGGCGCAGGCACCAGCGAATATTTCAGCGAATATTAACGAGGCGTATTAATGGTCGGTTTTGTCTCCTCTGCATTTTCAGGCTTCTCCCACCCCTTCAGGGGGGTCAAATTCCTGATAGGCCGCCCGCGCCTTTGGCCTTTTGTGGCGATACCCGTGGGCGTCAACATAGTCCTCTACAGCGTAGCGGCGTGGTTTTTCTCCACCAGGATTGGCGACTGGCTAAACTCCTTGATCGAGCGGGGCGAGGGCTGGTTCTGGGAGGCGCTCTTCTACGTGTTGGCGACGCTGGCGCTGTTGCTGCTGCTCATCTTCGCGGGCTACACCTTCACGCTGGTGGGTAACCTCATCCTTTCGCCTTTTAACGATCTGATATCGGAGCGGGTGGAGTGGATGGTCAACGGCAGGCCCGATGAGACGAAGTTTAACCTCTCACAGGTGATGTCGGGCGCGCTCAGGGCCTTTACCACCGCGCTGGGGCGGCTGACCCTCTATCTGGGCGGCTTTCTGGCGCTCCTGCTCCTGCTCCTCTTTCCGCCTGTCG
>CAXMSR010000358.1:0-1670 GCA_964195725.1 uncultured Kiloniellaceae bacterium
AACGCCATGATCTTCAACCCCATCCCGCGCCTGTCGTTGGAGCTCTTTTTGCCGGCGCCGTCTTTTAACCCGGAGCCGTCGTCGGCCACCTCGAAGGTCGCCGTGTCGCCGACCGCATTATACTTGACTGACAGATGCTCGGCGTTTGCGTGTTTGACGGCGTTGTGGAGTGCCTCCTGCACGATGCGATAGACGTGTACGGCGGTTGTAGTATCGAGCGATACTGAACCTTCCCACTCTACCACACAGGGAATTGCAAAGACGGTCTCCACCATCTCGCCCAGCTGGCGCACGCTCATCTCAAGCCCGTCTTCGACAAGGTGTACGGGAGAGAGCCCGCGCGAGAGCGCCCTTGTTTTAATTATCGCCTCACTGATCACCCCCTGCACCTTTTCCGCCTGCTTTTCAGCCGCTACTATATCGCCGCCCAACCTTCGCCTCAGGAGTTTGTACATGACGTCGAGCCCTATAAGGTGGGGCACGAGATCGTCGTGCAGGTCTTGGCCGATCCTTATGCGTTCGCGCTCGTCGGCGTCGATGACCTCTCTCTCAAGGAGTTTGAACTCGCTTATATCCCTTATGATAATGACACAGCCGCCCACGGTGCCCGCGCTGTCCCGGAAGGGGCCGCCGCTCATGTTGACGGTCAGTTGTTCGCCCTCGCGGGTGACGCGCCTCGACTCTTCGTCGGCAATCACCTCTCCTTTTAGCAGGCGGGTCATGAGGTAGCGCGTCCGCACCCGCTCTTTCGGGGGGATGTGGGCGCGCGCCCGCTCGCTGGAGAAATCCTCAAGGGTCCACCCGAAGACACGCCTGAAGGCATGGTTGAGATAGGTCACTTCGCCCTCCAGGCCGATGACGATGATCGGGTCGGGGGCCGCCTCCATGACTGCGCGATACCGCTCTTGGGAGGAGCGCAGTTTCTGCTCTACCCCAAGCCGCTCGCGCGCTTCTTGCTCCAGGTCGAGCAGAAAGTGGTCGAAGTGTGTTGACAGCTGTGCCACCTCGTCGCGTCCCCGGAAGTCTTCACCGGAGGTTCTCTTCGAGAGCCTGACCACCAGCTGGCTGATGGGGTTGGTTATCGAGGCGCTTACCTGCATGGCGACCAACCCTCCGATCAGCAAGCAGAAAAGCCCGGCGACCAGGGCGCGGTCGCGGATGAGTTTCAGGGGCTCGTACAGATCGTCCAGGTAGGCCGAAGAGGCCACTATCCAACCGAGGTCGGGGGCGAAATCGTAGACCACAATCTTTTTGCGGGGTTCCGGGTCACCGGGGTTCTGCCAGAGGTAGGTCTGCTGTCCACGTTTTTCGCGGATCACCGTATTGATGAATTGCCCCTCGTCGGTAAAGGCGAACTCGAAGGCGTTTTTGCCCTGCATCGAGGGGTGGACGATCATGTTGCCCTGCAGATCCAGCACAAACGAGTAGCCGCTTTTACCGAACTTCAACGATTCTACGCTTTGCCTGAAATCGTCGACGTCCACCAGCGTCTTGAACTCGTCCTTGTAGGCTGTGGCCGAGACGATCCAGTCCCAGGGCTCGAAATAGCTCATGTAGAGCGCTTTGGGCCGGGTGGCCTTCTCGCCGGGGTTTTGCCACTCGTACTCCAGGTAACCCTCTTTGCGCCGCATCTGCTCTGCGACAAAAGCCTGGCCGGAAAAGTCTACTCC
>CAXMSR010000359.1:0-1651 GCA_964195725.1 uncultured Kiloniellaceae bacterium
CTGCTCCTGTGGCATAATTATCGGCTCGGTAATGACCGCTGGCGGTGGGGTGGACAGCATTGAAGTCGTCTCTGGCGACGTGGCGAAGTTTCATCCCGGAAAGAACCTGCTTGTGCTGGCGCCGTTCCTGCTGGGCGAAGACGCATACTACATCTCGCGCGGCGATGACGCGGCAAACCTTGTAACGGCCATGAATAAAGCAAAGCTCTTCAAGGCAAGGACGCTCTTTGACACCGATTACGACAACCTGGAAGCGGCGACGAAAAAATATAAGGAGATGAGCGCCGAAGAACTGCAAAAAAGCGCCAACCTCAAGGCCCCCCCCGACTATCTGCTCGCCGGAACGGTTATCTCCCGCGACACGATTGTCGCGCCGATGCAGGGCGTGATGATGAAGATAAGCTACCGCTTTGAGCTGATAGACCTGCAAAGCGGCGATGTGCTGGTCGTTGCAGTAGACGCAGACGACCTCTTTCGCAAGGTGGCCCCCGGTATCGTCGAGGCTGCGGGCGAGCTTTTAGCGAAATAAAATGTAGCGCGTTGACAATCTCGCTCTGCGGGCACCTCTAAAAAGGCTTACCGGAATATAAACGGTAAGCCTTTTTTATGGGACAAAACGGCGCTCGCCATCGCTTGAACCGCTGTTTTTGTTTCTTCACCGGGCCATGTTGTTTTAGCGCATCGCATTGATTCAAGCTAAACTGTTAAAAGGTTTGTTCTTCTTGCATTCTTTCGTTAGGAGAATTATTTTATGTAGCGTTCTCTATCGGTAAAGACATAAGGCTTGTCGCTCTTGGGTTTTTCGTTCGAAGGGCCAGCAAGCTTTCCGAGAGAAGGGCTCGCGCGTTTTATCTACGAGGCAACTATATAGGGGAGGAGGGGGGACTATGAGGCGCCTGACCATGTCTGCTAAAGCTGCTGGAAAGCTGGGTTATCTTCCCTACACTATTTTTACGATAGTCGTGGTGTTGGGGTTTTCGCTGGGAAGCCTCTTCCTGTCGCAAGATAGCTATATAAAGAACCATGTAAAAGACCACGTCGCGACCACCAGCGAGCTCTACGCGTTTCACATTGAAAGGGATTCGGAGACGATCCACGCCGTGATGTCGAGGGTCTCCGAGAATAAGGAGCTAAGGCTTGCCTGGCTGGCGCGTGACCGGAAAGCGCTCCTTGAGATCGCCCTGCCCATCTATAAGACGATCAGCGCAAACCACCGCATCACCCACTTTTACTTCCACGACTTGAACGGCGTCAACTTTCTGCGTGTCCATAGCCCACAGCGCAGCGGTGACGTGATCGACCGCTACACGCTGCGCCAGGCCATGGAGCGCAACTCCATGGTGAGCGGAGTAGAGCTTGGCCCGCTGGGGACCTTCACGCTGCGCATGGTGCACCCCTGGGAGGTGGACGGCGAGGTGGTCGGCTACCTCGAGCTCGGCGAAGAGATAGGCCACATCCTGCCCAAGATCAACTCCACGTTGGGCGGAGGCATCTTTGTCACCATCGACAAAAAACTCCTCACTCGCGAGGGATGGAATGAGGGCGCTTCGATCTACGGCAGCGCCGGCGCCTGGGACGACTACAAAAGTTTTATCATTGCCCAGTCTACAGTTGAAAACCCCGAGCTGGAGCAGATGGCCTTCGATCTAAG
>CAXMSR010000360.1:0-1648 GCA_964195725.1 uncultured Kiloniellaceae bacterium
TCGCTTGAGACCCAGGAAATAAGCGAAACAGATGTCGGCAGGATAAGCACCATCCCCACCTCCCAGAACCTCGCCGCAGTGGGCCCGATGGTGTTGGGCGCGGTGTACGTAAACGACAAAGACGTGATGCTCGCGGGCGTGGACTTCGAGGTCTCCAGGATGCTAAAGCCCTGGTGGGAGATCGGTGAAACGCTACCCGCAAAGGGTGAACTGGTGATGGGCTCTACCGCAGCGGAGTTTCTGGGAGTAACCGGTGGCTCGACCCTGGAGATCGGTGGCAAAACCTTCACCGTCGCAAAGGTGCTGTCGCAAACGGGCTCGCAGGACGACCAGATCATCTTCACCGACACCGCCACCGCCCAGCGAATGCTCAACAAGCCGGGCATCGTATCTTTGATTGAGGTGGCGGCCCACTGCAACGATTGCCCCATCGACGACATAATCGATGAAATCTCGGCTGCGCTGCCAAATGCCGAGGTGATGGCCATAAAACAGGTAGTGCAGGGCAGAATGAACGCCATGAACCACTTTGAGAACTTCCTCTACGGCATCTCGATCATAGTCGTCCTCGTTGGCTGTCTTGTCGTCTTTGTGACGATGATGGGCAGTGTGCGCGAACGCACGACCGAGATCGGGATATTTCGCGCCATCGGCTTTCGCCGCTCCCACGTCATGCAAATAGTGCTCTTTGAGGCGGCAGTCCTTTCGATGCTGGCGGGTGTGCTGGGCTACGGCGTGGGGCTCGGCTCTTCCAAGCTGGCGTTGCCGCTCTTTTCCGACGGACAGGACGCCATGCTCCATATCGAGCCGATGCTTGGAGTGGGCGCTTTTGTCTTCTCGCTGGTTCTGGGGCTGCTCGCAAGCGCCTATCCGGCGCTGGTGGCGTCGCGACTCGATCCCAACGAAGCACTACGCTCACTTTGATCGCCAATAACTCAAGAGGATTATCATGGTTAATATAAAAGCAGAAAATCTCAGCAAGCAGTATGGCACCGACGACGCAACGGTCCACGCGGTGCGCGACATCAGCCTCAACATCGCCCCCGGCGAATTCATAGCCATCATGGGCGAATCTGGGTCGGGTAAATCCACGCTGCTGTCGATGATGGGGGCGCTAAACACCCCGACGTCGGGCAGCTACAACGTCGCCGAGCTGGACGTCTACGGGCTCGGCATAGACCAGCGCGCAGACTTTCGGCGCGAGTTCATCGGCTTTGTCTTCCAGTCCTTCCAGCTGGTTACCTACCTGACGGTGCTGGAGAACGTAATGCTGCCGCTGGCCACGACAAAACGCTCGCGCGCCGAAAAAGTGGCGATGGCAAACGCAGCCCTTGAAAAGGTGGGGCTTGGGGACAAGGCCAAGCGGTTGCCCGGCCAGATATCGGGCGGACAACGCCAGCGCGTCGCAATCGCGCGCGCCCTGGTGAACCGCCCCTCGCTGATCCTCGCCGACGAGCCCACCGGCAACCTCGACAGCGCCAATGGCGCCGAGATCATGGCGATCTTCGACGAGCTCCACGCCGAGGGCAACACCATCCTGGTCGTGACGCACGAGCGCTACATCGCGGAGCACGCACAACGCGAGATTGCGCTACGCGACGGCCGGATCGACTTCGGTGAAGACCCGCCCACGCCGGACTGAAGCCGG
>CAXMSR010000361.1:0-1643 GCA_964195725.1 uncultured Kiloniellaceae bacterium
GAGGCGGTGCTTCGCGACGAGGGGTTCACTGTGAGCGCCTACACCAGCGCGCTAAAGGCGCTCGACGACTTTAAGCCCGGTGATTTTGACGTGGTGATCTCCGACGTAAAAATGCCTGAAATTGACGGGCTCGCCGTGCTCGAGCGGCTGCGCGCCACCCAGAACCCGCCGCCAGTGATTATGATCACCGCCTTTGCCACCGTAGACACCTCGATCCAGGCGCTTCGCAAAGGGGCCTACGATATGCTCACCAAACCGTTTGAGCCCGACGAGCTGATCCACCGGGTGAACAACGCGCTAAAGCAGATGAGGCTTGAGTCTGAAAATGCCGAGCTCAAAGACGTCATCGCGCGCGGCGGCCCCTTCGCCAGCATCGTAGGAGAATCCCAAACCCTTCGCCAGCTTCTGGAGATGGCGAGAAAAGTCGCCGGGCGTGATTTGCCGGTCTTGATAAGCGGCGAGTCGGGCACCGGCAAAGAGCTGGTGGCCAGGGTTATCCACGACAACTCGCCGCGTTGCGGCAGCAAATTTGTGGCGATAAACTGCGGCGCGCTCCCCCACACTCTTCTGGAGAGCGAGCTCTTTGGCGTGAAGAAGGGGGCGTTCACCGGCGCAGACGAGGAGCGCATCGGGCTGGTGCAGGCCGCCGACGGCGGCACGCTTTTTCTCGACGAGGTGGGCAACCTGCCGCTAAATGTCCAGAAGCTCCTGTTGCGCTTTTTGCAGGAAAAAGAGTTCTACCGCCTGGGCGACACTACGCCCATCCGGGTGGACCTGCGGATAGTGGCCGCCACCAACGCCGACCTTTTGAAGGGGGTAGACGAGGGCACCTTCCGTGAAGATCTCTACTACCGGCTGGCGGTTAGCAGGCTCAAGTTGCCTCCGTTACGCGACCGGCTAGAAGACGTAGCGCTTCTGGTGGCGCATTTTATCCGCGAGCAGAATGAGAAATTTCCAACCTCGATAACCGGCATCACCCCCGAAGCGCTCGCGCTCCTGAAGGGCCATGAGTGGCCCGGCAACGTGCGGCAGCTTAAAAACGTCATCGACACCGCGATGGCGCTGGAAGGGAGCGAGCGGATAACCCCGGCTGTGCTGGAGCACCTGATCGACGCCGCAGACGTGGCGCCTATTGAGAGCCCCGAGGACTACGCCTCGTCGCTGAGCCGCTTTGAGGCGGCCTACTTCGGCGATCTGCTCTTCGAGCACGACGGCAACGTAGAGGCGGCCTCCGAAAAAGCGGGGGTAAACCTCGCCACCCTCTACCGCAAGATCAAAAAGTACAACCTGAAGCGTTAAACACCCCCTGAAACACGCCCAAAGTCCGGGTGTTCGCCCCAGGCCTCCTCAGGCCGCCCTATGTCGCCCTACGTCGCCCTATGTCACCCTACGCCGGCTCCCCGTCCCACCTCTTGCCTAAGCGCCGCAGACACTCCAGGGCGAAGAGGTTCAAGAGGGCGCAGATCACCGCAGTGGCCGTCAAACCGTAGGTAGCCCACAAGAGCGCGCCCGTGAGCGCGCCGGCCACGCGGCCGATGTCCGCGACCAGCGCCGCCATGTCCCGCGCCGTGGCGTCCGCCGCCGCGCCGAGACGTGCGACGAGCGGCGGTCGGTCCGGCGCCGTTTCGGTCGCGGTCGATTGG
>CAXMSR010000362.1:0-1638 GCA_964195725.1 uncultured Kiloniellaceae bacterium
GCTCGCCGACACCTCGCAGCTGGTGCGCGCGCTGGCCGACCATCTTGAACGGATAAGGCGCGAGAGCGACGGGCGCGATGTGATCGTAAAGTTCACCCTCACCGGGAGCGGCCCGCTCTACGCCGAGCTGTCCCACACGGGCGCGCTCGCCGATCTCCTGGAAGCGGTGCGCGACGGCGAAGAGGGGGCCGAACCCTTGGTGTGGGTGGCGGCGCTGCGCAACCGCACCTCGCCGGTACTCGATCTCGACGCGCTGCGCGGCCAGGCCACGCTACCAGCGACGCTGTTGGAAAAAGCCGAGCTGCTGGCGGCAGACGAAGGAGCGCTACGCACCTTCGCAGGCGATGCGTTTGAAGACCTCTTCACCACCAAGAGCAGAAGAAAGATGATGGAGCCCGACGGGGCGGAGCTTCTTGACGAGTTGGCCCAAGCCCGCGACCGCGCCCTGGCGCATCTGGCGTCGGGAGAGGACCAATGATCTTAAAAGGCTGGCACCTTGAGAGCTACGGCATCTTCTCCGACTGGACGCTGGACAATCTGGGCGGCGGAATAACAGTGCTGCACGGCCCCAACGAGGCGGGCAAATCCACCCTGCTCCATTTCATACGGGGAGTGCTCTTCGGATACCCGGGCAAAAAATACGAGGGCAAGGGGTTTGTACCCAAGATACGCGACGGAGCGCACGGGGGCAGACTCTTCATCGAGGCCGACAACGGGCGCTGGACACTTGAGCGCATGGTTGGGCAAAACCGCCACCCCTCCCTTTTTCGACCCGACGATACGAGGGCCGAGATAACCGAGCTTGAGGGGCTCCTGCACCATGCAGACAAAACCCTCTTCAAGTCGGTCTTCACCTTCGAGCTTGACGATCTCGTGTCGCTTGGAGGAGAAGACGCCGAGAAAGTGCGCGACCGCCTCTTCTCGGCGGGGATACGCGGCGCTGGCAAGAGCGCCTCAGAGCTTTTCAGCGAACTTGGGGGCGAAAAAGAAGAGCTCTACAAAAAATCCGGCAGAAAGACCCCGCTAAACCTCCTCTTTATCGAGCTGGAAGTGCTGGAAAAGACTAAAAAAGAGCTAGTGGCCAAGGCCAGGGAGTACCCTCTCGGCAAAGCCCACATGGAGGAATTGAGCGAGAAGGTCGTCCTGCTCGAAAAGGAGCGTGAAGAAGTCTTTAACGAAGGCACGAGGCTCGGGGCTCTACTCAAACTCTGCCCTCCCCTGCGCGAGCAGGAAAAGCTTAAAGCAAAGATCGGCTCTCTAAACGCCCCCGACTCCTTCCCCGTTAAGGGCACCACGCGGCTAGAAGTGCTGCTGGAGAAAAGGCGCAGCGCCACCCTTGAGGTGGAAAAGCTTGAGCGGAGCAAAAACAACTTCGCACAGGAACTTGACGGGTTGAAGATCGATCAGGCGCTCCTGAAAGCCGCCGAGAACTGCGAGAGGCTCAAAAAATCTCTACCCCTCCAGCGCGACCGGATGGAGCGCTTTCTTAAAACGGAACTGGACGCAGAGATCGCGCGCGCCGATTTCTCCCTCACTCTTGAAGAGATGGGCAAGCACTGGACTCCTGACAGGGTAAGCGCCATCGATCTCGGCCCGGAGCGCCTTGCCGAAGTGAAACGGCTGGCAGAGGAACTAAAC
>CAXMSR010000363.1:0-1633 GCA_964195725.1 uncultured Kiloniellaceae bacterium
CGATCAGCGCGGCTTCATCGGCCCCTTTTCCACTTCGCAGCTAATCGGAATTCCGCTTATCATACTGGGCATCATCATCCTGTGTACCAGAAACCGGGGCAGCGCAGCTGCGCGAGTTTAGCTCGACCGGTTTTTTTAGAGGAGAGTTTTAATGCGCTTCAAATTTCAGCTACTGCTCATCCTGCCAATCCTTTTCACCGTTGGCTGCGCAACCAGGCAGCTACACGGCTGGCAGGTGGATGCTCCCTATACCAACCCCAACGCTCTGGAGGTAGGCCAGATAGTCCACCAGCCCACGGGCAGGATGATGACCGAGGCCGAGCTCTACGATTATCTGGGCACACAGCGCATAATCTACGTGGGCGAATCCCACGACTCGGTGGACGACCACGCCGTGCAGCTAAAAGTGATACAGGCGCTTAACGAACGGTTCCCCGGCCAAATCGCCGTGGGGATGGAGATGCTGCGCACCAACTTTCAACTGGAAGCCGACAAGTGGGCGGCAGGCGAGCTGGAGACAAAAGAATTTGCCCGCACCTGGATCAAGAGCTGGGGCAACACGCTCCCCTATTACCGGGACATTCTGGAGTACGTGCGCGACAATAAACTGCCGCTCGTCGCCATGAACCGCGTCAAGCGCAAGATGAACATGATGGGCCACGGCAAGGGGCACGGAAAAAATGACGCTGACGGAAAAGACGCCAAAGAAATAAGCGGGGCGACCAAAGAAGAGAGCGTTGAAGCGGTAACTGCAAAAGAGGAGCTCGCCGCCCAAAGGGCGACGCCCGAGGCAGCGCCAATTACCGATACGGTTGCCGATACGGCTGCGATGGCTAAACTGATGGCGATGCCCGACGCGATGGCTAACTCTATGGCTGCTGCCGAGCCGATCGTCGACCCGGACATGGATTTCGACGACCCCTACTACAAGGAGTTTATTGGCGCGTTCTTCTCCGGCCACGGCGAGGGCCGACCCGAAATCCAGCAGATGTTTCTTAAGAGCCAGCTGCTTTGGGACGAGACGATGGCGCAGACGGGGGCCGATTTTCTCTCCCGCCCGGAAAACGCCGGCATGAGGCTTGTGGTCCTGGCCGGGGGCAACCATGTGCGCTACGGCTTTGGCGTTCCGCGCCGCCTCTTTCGCAGATTGCCCGCGCCCTACACCATTATCGACACCGTGGTCATCGACTTTCCCGAAGATAAAAAAGACAAGCTGATGACGGTGGATGTTCCCGAGATGCCGCTGCCCACAGCCCATTTCAAGTGGGCGGTCAACTACACCGACCTGGAAGACGAGCGGATAATGCTGGGCGTCGGCATAGCCGACGCCGACCCCGAGGGCGTGCTAATCAAGAGTGTCCTGCCCGAATCTAGCGCCGAAGAGGCGGGGGCGCTGGTTGACGACATCATCGTAGATGTTGACGGCGTTGCGATAAGAGAGGTCTTCGACCTCACCTACGAGCTGAGCCAAAAAGAGCCCGACACCCAGGGCACCGTCACCGTCCTGCGTGGCGAGGAGCGAGTGGAGCTGCCCGTCACCTACTCGACGCTGAAACCCCACGGCGAAAAGTAGGCAAAACCCATCCCCGGCACTTACAACCGCGACAATGCGAAGAGGCGGCGATAATTATCG
>CAXMSR010000364.1:0-1631 GCA_964195725.1 uncultured Kiloniellaceae bacterium
TACGCCCTGGGAATCGACGGCATAAGCCTCTTACTGGTGCTTCTGACCGCCTTTGTCATGCCGCTGTGCATGCTCTGCTCGTGGCGCTACATCGACAAACGCATCAAGGAATTCGTCATCTCGCTCCTGCTGATGGAGGCGGCGATGATCGGTGTGTTCTGCGCGCTCGACCTCGTGCTCTTCTATGTTTTCTGGGAGGCGATGCTGATACCGATGTATCTGCTCATCGCAGTGTGGGGCGGAGAGAACAAGACCTATGCGTCGATCAAGTTCTTCCTCTACACCCTGGCGGGCTCGGTGTTATGCTGCTGGTTGCAATCATCGCGCTCTACATCTCCCAGGGCACCTTCTTCATCCCCGACCTGATGGGCCAGAGCTACACCTTCGCCTTCCAGTTCTGGGTGTTTCTCGCCTTTGCCCTGGCTTTTGCCATCAAGGTGCCGATGTTCCCCTTCCACACCTGGCTGCCCGCCGCCCACGTCGAAGCTCCGACCCCCGGCAGCGTCATCCTCGCCAGCGTGCTGCTCAAGATGGGAACCTACGGCTTTCTGCGCTTCTGTCTGCCCATAACGCCGACGGCGATGTACTACATGGCTCCGTTCATGTTGTGGATGTCGATCATCTCAATCCTCTACGGCGGCTTTGTGGCGCTGGGCCAAAAAGACATGAAGAAGCTGATCGCCTACTCTTCGGTGGGCCACATGGGCTTTGTCACCCTCGGCATCTTTCTTATCAATCAGGCAGGCATCGAGGGCGCAATCCTTCAGATGGTCAACCACGGCATAACCACCGGCGCGCTCTTTATCTGCGTCGGCCTGCTCTATGAGCGCAGCCACAGCAGGCAAATTGCCGACAACTCGGCAATAGGCGCAGCGATGCCGGTCTTCGTGGCGTTTTTTGCGCTCTTCTCGCTCTCGTCGCTGGCGTTTCCCGGCACCAACTCTTTTGTGGGCGAGATCTACATCCTCATCGGCGCCTTCAAGCAGAATAAGCTCCTCGGAGCCTTCGCCATTCCCGGCGCGCTGCTGGCCGCGACCTACATGCTGCGGCTCTTGCAGAAGATCATCTGGGACAAGTCCGACGGCCACAGCCACACCGGAGGAAGTCATTTTACCGACATAAACCTGCGCGAGTTCGGCACACTGGCGTTTCTGGCGGTCTTTGTAGTGTGGATCGGGCTAAACCCCGCCCCCTTCGTAAAGACGATGACAAAGTCGGTAGAGAACGTCATTGCGCAGTCTCAGGCGGCCAATACGATTGAAGCGCCGGTTGGGCTGTCGGGGCTCTGGGACGAGCTCTCCGGTTCGGCAGGGCATGGCGCTGCTACAGAGTCGCATGGCGTACAAAAAACCGGGCACGGCGAAGCTAAAGCTCCGTCTCACGGCACCACGGAAAAGAAAGCCAACGGCTCGGACGGTCATTAGACCCGGGCTTTAAAGAGGTAAAGGAGTCACCCACAGATGGCGTTTGCACATGAAATATATCTGGCGCTGGCGGCACTCGTTCTCTTCGCGTTCACACTGAACGAGCCGAAGAAGGGCGTGCCCCGCAAAGTCGCGCTGCTGCTTGCGGCAGGTGCTGTTATCAGCTCGATCTGCGTATTTAACGGACAGGCCGAGATGTTCTCCGGC
>CAXMSR010000365.1:0-1609 GCA_964195725.1 uncultured Kiloniellaceae bacterium
GCGCGTCGAGGGCTCGAAAAAGAGGTTTAGCACCGTCTTGCCGCGTAGCGCCGGGACTTTCTTGACGGCGCGGCGGCTGATATCGATAAAGCCGTCGGTGGCGTCTAAAAGAGCGACTATTTCATCGGCTTCGAGTTCCTCGATCTCCAGAAGGTGTTTGCGCGTAAAGGCCATTATTTAGTCCTCCCCCGGCTTCCAGCCATCGGGGGCGCCCATCACAAACACCCGGTCTTCATGGCCGTCTTCCGCCATCTCGACCATCACCCGCTCCTTGGCGCGTATCTCTACGCAGTGGCCGGTGTAGTCGGGCTGAATCGGCAGCTCGCGCCCTCCCCTGTCGATGAGCGAGGCGAACCTGACCGCGCGAGGCCGCCCGAAATCCATGAGCGCATCGAGTGCTGCGCGCACTGTGCGGCCGGTGTAGCAAACGTCGTCCACAAGCACCAGGGTCAGCCCGGTTATGTCGAAGGGGATGTCGGTCTTGCGCACCAGAGGGGTGGGGCCTGCGGTAGCGATGTCGTCGCGGTAAAGCGTGATGTCCAGGTGGCCCAGGGGGATATGGGCACCATCGAAGCGCTTTATTGCGTCGCGAATCCGTCCGGCGATGTAGTCGCCTTTGCGGATTACACCGACAAGCGCCAGCCCGGCAGCACCACCGTTTTGCTCGACTATCTGGTAGGCCATACGCTCTATCGTGCGGTTAATGCCGCTGCTGTCGAGGATGTTGTGTGGTTTGTTACTGTCCATAGTATCACCTCAAAAAAAAACCTTCTCGCGCTACGCACGGAAGGTTTTTTCATTAAAGTGTCAGGTACACGCAAGGGCTTGCAATCGGTCCCTCTCATCTCTATTTTTGGGTAAACTTGCGAAACTATAGCATCGGGGTTGGGTGGCGTCAACGGGGATCGGGCAGCTATTTTTAAGAGCAGCAAAAACCGGCTGCTTCGCCATAATCAACTGCTCGGGATTGCAGCAAAAGATGGATTTAAGATGGGATTTTTTTTTTGTGAGTTGCCCTTTTCGGGCTTTGCGCGAGCCCGCTTGACCATGGGGGTGGCCTGAAAAAAATGTGACACAATATGGCGCAGCGCAGTGGCTGGAGCGGCAGCGAAAACCTCTGCTGTGCGACCCTACCGCTGAGAAGACACGCCATGTCGAAGACAAAAAAAGGGCCGCCCCCCAGCTGGTGGGGAGCGGCCCGTTTCCTACTATTCGGTATTAGCTATTCAGTCGCCGAAGCTTCGTCTTTGGCCTGTCCTGCGGCGGCAGAGGCAACGTCGCCGGTCTGCCCTTCATTTTCGAGGGCTTCACCCTCGGCGTCTTCATTTAGAAGGCCTTCGTCATGCACTTCGATCTTCTGATTGCGGTAGAGGGGCAATCCGGTGCCGGCGGGAATGAGCCGACCCATGATTACGTTCTCTTTCAAGCCGCGCAGGTAATCGATCTTGCCTTCGATGGAGGCCTGGGTGAGCACCTTGGTGGTCTCCTGAAAGCTGGCCGCCGAGATGAAGGACTCGGTGGAGAGGCTGGCCTTGGTGATGCCCAACAGCATCGGCGTGCCGACGGCGGGCTGCTTGCCTGCGGCGCGAACCTTGCGGTTGACCCTCTC
>CAXMSR010000366.1:0-1604 GCA_964195725.1 uncultured Kiloniellaceae bacterium
ACCCCATAAACCCCTACGGCAAGACCAAGCTGATAGTGGAGCAGATGCTGGCCGACTTCGAGCTGGCCCACGGCATAAAACACGTAAACCTGCGCTACTTCAACGCAGGTGGGGCCGACCCCGACGGCGAGATAGGCGAGCACCACGACCCCGAGAGCCATCTCATTCCGCTGGTGATCGAGGCTGCGATGGGCAAGCGCCCCCACATAGCGATCTTCGGCACCGATTATCCCACCCCCGACGGCACCTGCATCCGCGACTACATCCACGTAACCGATCTGGCAAAGGCCCATGTGCTGGCGCTTGAGCACCTCTTGGGCGGCGGCAGCTCCAAAAGCTACAACCTCGGCAGCACCCAGGGCAACTCGGTACGCGAGGTAATAGACGAGGTGCAGCGCGTAAGCTCGACCGCTATCCAGATAGTCGAAGCGCGAAGACGCCCCGGCGACCCCGCCAGGCTCATCGGCTCCTCTGAGCTGATACGCAGCGAACTTGGCTGGACGCCCGACTACTCCGACATTTCCTCAATAGTGGAAACAGCTTGGCGTTGGCACACTCGCCAGAGTTGAGGCCGGGCGCTATTATCCTTAGTCCGGGAAGCGTATTTTCCTTTGTCCCCATTGTGTAAACACTGGACAGCGGGCACTCTATAGGGCAAACTTGGCCTTCATTTTTTCAACATAAACGCGTTGTCGGGACTACACTCCCGACGGGAGAGTTGATGTCCCACATGGACCACTACACACCGATAAACACCCTTCGTTTTTTAGCAGTAGACGCCGTACAAAAAGCCAACAGCGGCCACCCCGGCTTGCCCATGGGCGCAGCTTCGACCGCCTACACCCTGTGGACGCAGCACCTGAAGTTTGACTCCACCTCGCCCGACTGGCCCGACCGCGACCGCTTTGTGCTCTCCGCAGGCCACGGCTCGATGCTCCTCTACGGGCTCCTGCACATGTCCGGCTACGACGTATCGCTTGATGACCTCAAGAACTTTCGCCAGTGGGGCTCAAACACCGCAGGCCACCCCGAATACGGGCACACCCCGGGCGTGGAGACCACCACCGGCCCGCTGGGACAGGGCATCGCGGCGGCTGTGGGCATGGCGATGGCCGAGCGTCACCTCGCGGCAAAGTTCAACAAACCCGGCTTCGAGCTCGTCGACCATTACACCTGGGTTCTTTCTGGCGATGGCTGCCTTATGGAGGGCATCAGCGCCGAGGCCGCCAGCCTGGCGGGCCACCTTGGCCTTGGACGGCTGATTGTCCTGTGGGACGACAACCGCATCACCATCGAAGGCTCCACCGATCTCACCTTCACCGAGGACGTGTGCAAACGCTTTGAAGCCTATGGCTGGGATGTCAGCGCAGTCGAAGACGGCGACGACGTCGAGTCGCTCTCCAGCGCCATGGAGAGAGCCAAAGAGGTAACCGACAAGCCCTCGCTCATCCGCGTGCGCACCCACATTGGTTTTGGCAGCCCCAAAAAGCAGGACAGCTCGGCTGCCCACGGCTCGCCCCTGGGCGAAGCGGAAGCGATCGCCACAAAAGAGAACCTCGCCTGGCCCTCCACTGAACCTTTTCACATCCCCGAAGGAGCGCGCG
>CAXMSR010000367.1:0-269 GCA_964195725.1 uncultured Kiloniellaceae bacterium
GTGCCCCACAAGCCTCTCCGCCGATTTAGTTGCAAGAACTGAAACTCTTGCTATGCTGAATTTATACAACAGACAACTTCTTCGAGGAGATTCACAATGGCCGACATATACACCTGTAAAAGCTGCGGTTCGGTGACCACCGAAAAAGGGCACCTGTGCAACCCCATGCCCGTGGATGACGCTTGCGATCTTTGCAGCGAGCCGGTAGAGAACGCACGCCACATCTGCAAGCCGATGTTGCAGAAAATGGAGTACAAATGCGGCGGCTG
>CAXMSR010000367.1:301-1591 GCA_964195725.1 uncultured Kiloniellaceae bacterium
ACCCCGACCTGGTGTGCAAACCGGTGAAGCTCTCCGAAGGCAAATAGTTTTCGTTCCCGAAAGAGCCCCCTGGTCGTCTGGCCGGGGGGCTCTTTTTTCTCCGTATTGACTTAAGGCGACAATCTAGCGAGAATCGTTCCCATCATGGAAGTCGTCGTAAATTCCCTTTTTCCCGTAATCGCGCTCATCTTCGCCGGAATGTTTTTGAGGCGCATGGGCGTACTGTCGGAAAAGTTCTGGCCCTCGGCCGAGAAGCTGACCTACTACGTCCTCTACCCGGCGCTGCTGATTAAGAACCTCGCAGAGCGCGACCTCTCCGCCCTGCCCCTGCAAGCGATCTTCATCACCGTCGAGGCCACGGTGCTGGCCGCAGCCCTCGTCATCACCCTCTGGTGGCTAGTGAACCGCAAGGTAGACGGCACGCTCTTCACCTCGATCTTTCAGGGGGGAGTCCGCTTTAATTTCTATGTGGCGCTGGCGCTGGTGCAGGCTCTGTTCGGGGCCGACGGGATGTTCATCTGCATCGTCGCGGCAAGCTTTATGATCGTGCTGATAAATTTTCTCTGCGTCACCGCCTTCGCGCTGGCTGTACCCGACGCTGATGGCACAGGCTTCAACTTTACCCGCTTCGCGAAAACCCTTGTGACCAACCCGCTCCTCATGGGCTGCGTAATCGGGGGGCTTCTAAACGTCGCCGGGATAGCGTTGACCACGCCGATCTCAAACACTCTGGGGCTGATCGGCAGGGCTGCTGTTCCGCTGGGGCTGATGGCCGTCGGGGCCGCTACGCGAAGCCTGCCGTCGCGCGCGCAGTTCACCCCCCTGTTGGTCAGCTCGGTGGTGCAGTTCGCTTTTAAGCCCCTGATTGCGCTCAGCCTCATCGTGTTTACCGGCATCGGCGGGGTAACCGCGTCGGTTATCCTCATCCTCTTCACCATCCCCACCGCCTCCTCGGCGTATATCCTCTCGCGCCAGCTGGGCGGCGACCACGAGACGATGGCGACGATAGTGACCTTCCAGACGCTCCTCTCCTTCGCCACGCTGCCCTTCGTCATCGCCTATATCGCCTGAAAAATCCAAAATGAGCCAATAATGAGTCGACAAGGTGCGTTTCTCCCGCTCTAGGGTAGTATTGATGGCAAGGAGAGCGACCGATGACAGACGCCAAATATTCCAACCGCCTGCTTGGCGAGACCAGCCCTGACCTGCAAGCACGCAACGGCAAACGCGATCGCGCCATCCTGGAACTGTTCTACGGCACCGGTATGCGCCTCGCCGAACTGGTCGGCC
>CAXMSR010000368.1:0-1580 GCA_964195725.1 uncultured Kiloniellaceae bacterium
GAACCACTACCTTGGTGTAGCCATTGGCCTCCAGATTGGAGAGCGCCTGCCCAAGGCTCAGGAGGCGCTCGGCCTTGCCCGCCGCCTCCCAGCGCCTGTTGACCCGCTCGCGTATCACCTCCGAGGTAAAGGCCCAGCGGATCTCGTGGCCGGGGAAGGCTTCGCGCACCTGGCGCTCCAGCGCCTTATAGGTCACCTGCGCCTTGGTGCTGGTGCCAAAGGCGGTGAGCACGATGGCGGGGGTGTCGTTAAGGGTGTGGGTCATCACTTGCGCGGCAAAAGTAGGCAAGGAACTTATTGCTGTCAGTATCGTTACTGTAAACAAAATGACTAAAATCTTTCTCATCTTATTTCTCCATGGGGTTGTAAGTCCCCCTTGCGTGAAGGTTGTAGCCGGCGTTGCTAAAACAAAAAAAGCTTGCACAAAATGTGCAAGCTTCCCGTTTTCAAAGCGCAGCATAGGCCCACAGTCCCAATACCCGGGGAGTAACTTGTGGAGCATCCAAAATGGCAGGTCTTCTGGCTTACGACTCATCCTTGGGGCCGCCTTCCCGATATTGTAGATATCAGTGGCATTTCGGCCCTTCGTCATCGCTTACAGCGGCGGGTCCACGGAGGTTTTTCACCTCACTTCCCTTTTCAGCCCCGAAGGGCACCGTATGGATACACATATTAAATTGTGTGAGCAAGGCTACTGCAAGTGCCACAGTGCTGTCAACGGGGACTTCACTCCCAAAAAAGCTCTAACGCCGCCAGCTCTCAAGGAGCTCATCGGCTGGACGGTTGGCGCAGATTGTAGTTGTAACAGTCTCGTCGTCGGGGCCAAAGCCCACCTCTTGATCGGGGATGGCTTTGGGGCAGTAGCGCACTATCACAGCCGCCGCCAGCGCCCGCTCGTCCACGCCGGGGGCGGGGCGAAAGAGCCCCGTGGGCCCGGCCGGTCCGATAGCCTTGACCACCTCGTCGCCCTCTTGCCTCATGGCGTAGACCACTTTGTTCTCACCCTCGTTTCTGCCCATGGTGAGGTAGCTGCCGCCGGGAAAGCAGAAGGGGCGTCCCTTCAAGAGCAGCCGCACGTCCAGATCATTGCGCTCGTCTTCCTTGGTGTCTTCAAAGTAGCGCTCGATCCGCTTGGCCTGAATGGGGTCGGTCAGCGCGCACCCACCGGCGGGGGAGGGGTAGTCGGCTATCCCCAGCTCTTGGGCCAGCGCCATCTGGGGTTTGCGAGAGCGGCCCGAGAAACCGTAAAGTTTCTCGCGGTCAACCCAGCCCTCTTCTTCTGCCAGAGTGGGGGGCATTATCTTCGCGCAAAGGGGTCTAAGCAGCCGTTCTCTCGCGCCAAGCTGCTTTGAGATAATGTTCATCGCGTCGCGTCGCTGGCTCATGGGGCGCTGCCCGATGACCTCGCCGGTGATGAGAAACTCGGCCCCCTCTTCCTTCATTATCTCCAGCGCGCGCTTGAAGAGGAAGATTTTGCAGTCGATGCAGGGGTTGAAGTTCTTGCCGTAGCCGTATTTGGGGTTGCCCAGCACATGCAGATATTCATGCGAGACGTCTATCACACGTACTTTCATCTTATA